>DATNOY010000382.1:0-5563 GCA_036703495.1 Coleofasciculaceae cyanobacterium | reverse complement strand
GCCAACAAAAGCTAGTGGGACGCAAAAACCGCAGGCAGTATAAGCTGGGCGATCGGGTAGAAGTGCAGGTCAAGAGTGTAGATTACTACCGTCAGCAGATTGATTTGGTTGCTGTGGGTGGCGGTAGCGAAGCCTCCGAGGACGACGAAGCAGATGAGCAATTGGGGGATGAAGAACTGCAAGACCTGAATGAGCAGGAATCAGAAGCGTATGATTAAGAAAGATGAAGAATGGGTTGAGCTCAGCCAAGGCTGAAGCAGTTCCCTGCCGCAATCATTGCACAGGCTCACCCATTCTCTCTTTCCACCTGATTCTTCCCTACAAATTTGTGAACGCTCTTTCCTCTCTGCCGACCGCTTTGCCGCTGATCCTTGGCGTTACAGGTGCGTCTGGTCTAGTTTATGCAGTACGTGCCCTGAAGTTTCTCTTGGAAGCGGATTATACGATCGAACTAGTGGCTTCTAAGTCCACCTATATGGTTTGGCAAGCAGAAGACAATATCCGCATGCCCGTTGAAGCCATGCAGCAAGAACAATTCTGGCGACAGCAGGCAGGCGTAGCGTCTGGCGGTAAGTTGTATTGCCATCCCTGGGGAGATGTGGGGGCCAATATTGCCAGCGGCTCCTTCCGGACGATTGGCATGGTGATTATGCCTTGTAGTATGAGCACCGTCGGCAAACTAGCGGCTGGGCTCAGCGGGGATTTGTTGGAGCGAGCCGCCGACGTGCAGCTAAAAGAAGGGCGTAAACTGGTAATTGTGCCGCGTGAAACTCCCTTTAGCCTCATCCATCTGCGCAACCTGACGACCCTGGCGGAAGCAGGCGCAAGAATCGTCCCGGCGATTCCGGCTTGGTATCATCATCCCCAAACCATCGAGGATTTGGTAGATTTTGTGATTGCCCGGGCGCTAGACCAACTCGGCATTGATTGTGTGCCTCTGAAACGCTGGGAAGGGCATTTGGGGAAAGAGGATGAAGCATAGAGATTGCCCCTTTCCTGTCTATTGCCTTGAATTGCCCTAACACGGAGACTTAGCCATGTCAGCAGTCCGACTTATTCTCATCTTGATCGTGCTTGGCGGCTTGGCGCTGTTTACGCTACAAAATATGTCGCCTGCTTTGCCGCTGGTGGTTTTGGGCGGCACAACTCTGGCGCTGCCGCTGGCGGTCTGGTTAGGCGGGGCGATCGCTGCAGGGGCAATCACCACCCTGTGCATTTCTGGGCTATCTAGCCTGGGGCGTCCCGTTTCGCGACGGGTGTCCGCTAAACGTCCGGCAGCTAATCGGTTTGGCTCTCCTTTCAACACGGCTGGAAACTCGCCCCGCCCGTCTGCTGGTAGTGCCACCCGGATTCAGGATGATTGGAGCACCGGCGGACAAACGCAAGACGAGTGGGACAACTGGGAGGATGATCAGCAGGCTGTCCATAGTTCTGACTATGGTTCGGCCTATAGTTCTGCCCGTGGCTCCCAGCCCGAAATCCGCGATCGCCTGGATGAAGACTGGGCTGACTGGGAGGGGTATGAAGGATCTCAGGGAGAAACTCGCCGTCAAGCGTCTGAACCCATGCCCGATCGCCCTCCCCTACGCACAGACTTTGAGGTGAAGCAAGAGCCTGCTACTCGCTACCAAGCTGGCTCGATTTATTCCTATAGCTACAATAAGCCGGAAGAGCCGCAGCGCCGCCAGCCAGAAGACAGTTACGATTCCTCCTCCCTAGAGGATGCACCGCCTCGCCGACCCGGAGGCGTTTACGATGCCGATTATCGGGTGATTACACCGCCCTACCGTCCTGATCCCGAAGATATTTCCGCTGATGCTGCCGATGAAGAGGACTGGGGACTGGATGAAGACCGGGCAGATAAAACCTTTAATCGAGATGATTCAAGCGGATATAGTGACCGCGATCGCAGACTATGAACACGTTTAGTTTCCTGATTTGGATGATTTTTATTGGGACGATCGCCTCATTTGCAATCATCAGCATGTCTCAAGCCTATGTGGGTGCAGGCAGTTTGGCGCTGGTGTTTCCAGAGCCGATCCTGCCTGCTGTTTTGCCTCTGCCGACGCTTAATCCAGCAGCAGCCAGCCAATTTCAACAGGGCTGCGAAGCGTTTCAAGCCAAAAAATATGGTAGAGCTGCCGATCGGTTAGCTGTCGCCATTCAGCTAGACCCCACCTTTGCCGAAGCGCACCACAACCGAGGGAGAGCGATCGCTAACCTGCGCAAAGATAATGAAGCGGCTAATACTCTGGTGAAGGCTGGCGAACTCTACCTGCAGCAAGATAATACCGCTGGCTATGAGCAAGTCAAGCAAGATTTGCAGCTGCTGAAGCAACAGCGGCTAGAAGAGAAGAAGCTTAAAGAAGGGCGATCGCCGGTAGATCCTTCGGTCTGATTCGCTCAGCGGTAAGATTCTAGACGGGGTTGACCCTTGCCAAAAAATCAATGCCCCCTTGAAACACCCCTTTGAAATACCCTGCTAAGAATCTACAAGCTTGATGCCACAGAAGTTTTAGCGGTGTGGGGCTGACATTTTAATCGATGGACTTCTCAGAAGTCGCATTTTGTAGTTAGAATTACCTTAGAGACGCAGTGACCAAATGTTCTTTGCCTGAAATAGGGTAGAATGAGGGACTGCAGCTTCGGGATGTAGCGCAGCTTGGTAGCGCGCCTGCTTTGGGAGCAGGATGTCGCAGGTTCAAATCCTGTCATCCCGACTTTTAAATACCTGGTTCTGGGTCAACTGCTTGGAAGTTATAGAGCAGTGTGCACTCGGCTAAAGCCGGATTATTTTTGAAAGCTTTACTCCGCGAGGCTTTCAAAAAATAATCTGGCTTTGACTCAGTTAAAAATTGCGACATGGCTGCCAATGGATGAGTTCGGCTGGGGCGATCGCCCTGTCCGACAGTGCGCTGATGGACGGCCGAAGTTAGCCTATCCCGCCTAGACTGGTTATTACATCCATATCATTACATCTACGCAAACGTGCTTTTGGAGGGCTACATGGATCTCCTTACTTGGCTAATTGTTGGACTTATTGCAGGGCTATTGTCCAGTTTTGTTGCGGGCGGGATTGGCTATGGGCTTTTAGGCGACATTGTAGTGGGTATCGTTGGGTCTTTTGTGGGTAGCTGGCTGTTTGCCCAATTGGGGCTATCTGCTCCCTTTGCCGGACTTGCAGGCACGATCTTCGTTGCCTTTGTCGGTGCCGTGGTGCTGCTGTTCATCCTGCACTTGGTACAGCGCGGCCGTTCTGCTTAAAGCGATCGCTCCTAAAAATACTGCATCAAATACTGCATCAGCTACCTTCAGATATTTTGACGGGAGGCTAATGCCGCTGCCATCAAAGTTTTGCTTACAGCTGTATCTCAACCGCGGATAGCATAGAATATTTTTTGAAAGTCTTGCTTCGTGAGGTTTTCAAAAAATATTCTGGTTTTAGTTGAGCGCTTCGCGCTGATCTCGGGGCTGAAGGATTGAACCTGATGGTTGCTTAACTATTGGTTGCTTAACTACTAGTTGCTTAGCTATACAGATTTGCTTTCTAACCCGGATTTCAACCCTAGACAGGATAAAATTAGTTCTCTGCTTCTTCCTGTATCTAGAGGTAGAACCTATGTGTAGGATTCTTGTGGTTGACGATACTGAAGATAATGTTTTTTTGCTAAAAACGCTTTTAGAGTTGGAGGGCTATACCGTAGATACGGCTTGTAACGGTTGGGATGCCTTACACAAAATTCAAGCAACCCGTCCTGACATTGTCCTTTTAGACATTATTATGCCCGACATGAGTGGTTATTCAGTTACTCAACGGGTTCGTCAAGATAGCAACTTATCTGCGACTTCTATTATTTTAGTCACCTCTTTCTCGGTGCTGGAAGCAGATGAGGGACTCTCTAAAGGCGCAGATGCTTTCATTCAAAAACCGATTGATGCCGATCAGCTGATAGCAACCGTGAAAAGGTTTTGCGATCGCAAGTCAGATTCAGCCTGAATCTACTTTGGTATAGCCGGTAACCTTGACTCACCTCAACAAAAGCTCACCTTCGCCATTTTAGCTATTCAAACCTAAGCCAAGGGTGGGACGTAATCCAGGATCTTCAGCCTGATCATAGGGTAGAGAACCTGGGCTATGCTCTTTAACATCTTGTGATCATGAAAAATTCTTGTGGTCATCGCATTTTAATTGTGGATGACTTGGCTGATAATTTACTTCTAATGCAAATCTTTCTAGAAGGCGAAGGTTATCAAGTTGATACAGCCGCCGGGGGCTGGGAAGCTTTAGAAAAAACTGCATCTTGTCTGCCTGATCTGATTCTGCTGGATGTCATGATGCCGGATATGGATGGCTACGAAGTAACCCGACGTATCCGCAAAAACAAACACCTGCCGAATGTCCCAATCTTGCTAATCACGGCCCACCATGAAATTGACCCTGCTGAAGGCTTGCAGCGAGGAGCCGATGGCTTTGTCTATAAGCCCGTCGATCTAGATGAATTGCTGACAAACGTTCGAGCTTTTTGCTAGGCGGCTGAACGCCTGCAGCCGTATCGTGATTGCATTAAAAGGCTAATGTCTGTGTCTGAACAAAAATCGGCTCAAGGAACGGCAATGCTTGCCCTCTTAGCACTTGCCGCAATTTGGGGGTATAACTGGGTCGTGATGAAAATCGGGGTGCGATATGCGCCACCCTTTGATTTTGCTGCTATGCGGGCCTGCTTCGGCGCGCTTAGCCTGTTTCTGGTGATGATTTGCCTGCGCCAGCCGTTAAAGCCGCAAGCGATTGGCGGCACCATGCTGTTGGGATTATTGCAAACCAGTGGCATGATTGGGCTACCCACTTGGGCGCTGGTGAGCGGTGGGGCTGGTAAAACTTCGGTCTTATGCTACACGATGCCATTTTGGGTGTTGCTGTTTGCCTGGATGCTATTGGGTGAACGCATCCGCAAAAGCCAATGGTTTTATGTAGGACTAGCTTTTGTCGGCTTGGCATTCATCTTATTGCCGCTGAACCTGAACAATGCTGTTTTGAGTAAAGGGCTGGCTATATTGGCCGGGATGAGTTGGGGGATGGGGGCGATCGTTGCTAAAAAGTTGACTCAACACCAATCGATCGATTTGCTTTCGCTAACGGCCTGGCAAATGCTGTTTGGCAGTATTCCCTTGATTTTGATCTCCGTACTGTGGCCCAGTGCCCCGATCCAGTGGAATGGAGCCTTGATCGGAGCCTTGGTTTACAACGTGATTCCAGGAACGGCGATCGCCTATCTGTTGTGGATTTTTGCCTTGAGCCGGTTGCCAGCCGGAACAGCCGGACTGGGGACTTTGGCAAATCCTGTAATTGGGGTGCTGGCAGCCTGGGTGCAGCTGGGAGAAGTGCCGGATCTGACTGAGGCGATCGGCATGGGGCTGATTGTCGTAGCGCTAGCCTTTAACGCATTCCAAGCCATCCAGATTTCGCGGAATTCTCTACAAGCTGCCTCCAGCACAGAGCAACCCTAAGGCGCTGGGCTAGCGAGCAGCCTTAACCGGATCAGCGACTGACCCGATCGCAGGTGTT
>DATNOY010000381.1:0-10697 GCA_036703495.1 Coleofasciculaceae cyanobacterium | reverse complement strand
TTTCCGAATTGGGCCAATGATGTGTACCTCTACACCACGCTACGGGATGTAGAGGCAATCGACAATCCGCCCCCTTTGCCTCCCCTTGCTGATTTGTTGAACTGGTCTATTGCACCTAATCAGCCGCAAATGTATGTGTTTTGTCGCCCCGATCGCGGAGTTTTATGTCAGGCGGTTTTAAAAGATCGTCAGGGTCACTTTATGCAAGATCAGGGGCAGCTGTGGTCGGTGCCGTTAGCTTTGCGATCGCTCCACAACCTGGATTCTGTCTTTAGCCGAGGTCAGACGCCTCAGGGCATCTACCGGATTGAAGGCACCACTCCGCAGCCCGACACTGAATATTTCCGGGCCTTCGGCTTATTTTCGCTAGTCAACTTATTTATTCCCTTTGAGTCGGGGGTGCGGGCATTTGTTCCCGGACAACCCGGACAATTACCTGGTAATCTCACCGCCTATCAAAATTTGTTACCTGCTTCTTGGCGCAGCTATTTCCCCATCCAGCAAACCTATTGGGCAGGTAAAGCCGAACGCGGTTCCTTCCGAATTCATGGCACTGGCGAAGCGCCCACGTTTTTCAGCAGCAATAGCCGCTATGCCAACAGCAATATCTGGAATCCTTCGATCGGCTGCTTGTCTGCCCTGGAACTGTACGATGATGCCGGACGCCTGCAACAAGCAGACATGCCCAAAATTCTGCAGGCGTTAGCCGCTGCCGGCGGTCAAAGTTTTACCGGATATCTCATCGTCGTGGATGTCCCTGGTGGCGATACACCTGTCTCACTGGCGGAAATTGCCGGAGCCATATCGGGTTCGGTCGCTGCAACGCCCCAGTAGGCAGCAGCGGGGGACACCAGTTGCTAATCTGCTGAATGCTTGGCCCCTAGCGACCGTCAACTCCGAATCATCTCACTAAAGACAGTGGATTATTTTCCTCGTTTCCGAGAAAGTCTAAGAGTAGACTAATTCGGACTACGAACGACTTACAGCGTTCTGCGCTGGATTAGGGGTGGATCTTTTCCCAAAAGCCGCGCTCCGCACGGACTCTGGGAAATATAGCAGTCCTCATAAAGATGGGTGTTGCTGAATTAAAGGATGAACCACACAATCCGCTCTTACCCTAACCCTCTCTCTGGGGAGAGGAAACGAAACTTCTAGATCCCTTCTCACTGGGGAGAAGGGTGGGAGATGAGGGCAAATCATCCTTAGGTTCAACAATGCCTCAAGATGAGACAGGGTGCAGGAGTAGAACCCCTGACTGGGGACACAGCTTCTATACCTCCTTGTCCTAGTCTGATTACGCAGCACCATAACTGTGGCTGACGCAATAAAGATGAGACGGAGTATAGGGGTGGAACCCCTGATGGGGGGCACAGCTCCCATGCCTCTTGATCTGATTGCGCAGCACTATAACTGTGGCTGACGCCATTGAAAATTTCTGTCTTTTTGGAATTAGGAACCGTAACTCATGATCGTTAATTTAATTGAGAATGGCTGGGAAGTCATTTATCACCGTGCTCATGCGTTACTGGCAGCCCAACTGGGTGGACATTGGCGCAAAAAAGATTCTCCTGAACGGCTCTACGAGACGCTAGCAGCTATTTCCCACCACGATGATCTGGAGCGAGAGTGGGAAGGCAATCACATTACTTCGGCAGGGGCACCGTTAGACTTTACATTGCAATCGGGTGGTTCTCCCGAAAAGCTGAAGCAGCATATCACAGACGCTCGCTACCGGGGACGCTGGGTGACGTTGCTCACCTCCAAACATCTTTGTTTTATCACCCAAGATCAGCAGGGTGCTTCTGCAGAATGGGATCAATTTTTCAAAGACCAAATGCAGCTTCAGGAAAAATATCGCAAAGAATTGGGGATTGAAAAGGAAGACGCAGAGCGTGCCTATCAATTTATGCGGTGGTGCGATCGCCTCTCGCTAATCCTGACGCAGAAGGAAATTCCGCAAGTAGAACGAGCCTTGGAAATTACCAGCGGCATTGATGGTCAGCGCTATGATGTGCGGCAGCTAGATGATGAACATATCACGGTTGAACCCTGGCCGTTTGAAGATGACAAATTTACAGTCAATGTAGAAGCAGCTCACTTATCCGAATTGAAATATGAAAGTACAGAACAGCTGATTGCCGCCCTGCAACAAGCACCCATCAAAGTTTTGGAGTGGACGTTTGCTAAACAAGCAGGACTGTAGCCCACCCTAGTAGAACGCCAGTCCGTTTTAGTTGCAAAATTTTGGACTCTGCGATCTAGAGGGTTTAATTAGCAGAGGCTCTCTCTTGGGAAAGACGCTTGAGTCTCTGAAATTTTCTATCTTCTAAGAAAGCTTCGGGTTCACCAGCCCACTCAGTCTTAAAGGCGATCTTTATGCAGTCATACGATGTTGTCATTATTGGAGCAGGCCATAATGGTCTTGTTTGCGCTGCCTACTTGTTGAAGGCTGGGTACAGTGTCTTGCTATTGGAAAAGCGATCGATACCGGGTGGCGGTGCCACCACTGAGGAACTAATGCCTCAAGACGCCCCCGGATTTATCTTCAATCGATGTGCGATCGATCATGAGTTCATCCATCTGGGCCCTGTGGTGGAAGAATTAGAGTTAACCCAATATGGCTTGGAATATCTCTATTGTGATCCCGTAGTGTTCTGCCCACATCCAGATGGTAAGTATTTTTTAGCTCACCAATCCGTCGAAAAAACTTGCGCAGAAATTGCCAAATTTAGTCCTAGAGATGCCCAAAAGTACGCCGAGTTTACCGACTTCTGGCAGCGACTTCTGCACGGAATCATTCCGATCTTCAACGCACCTCCTAAATCGGTAATTGACATTATTGGTAACTATGATGTTCCTAAGCTGAAAGATTTGCTTTCCGTCGTAGGGTTCTCTAACAAGACCCTTGATTTAATACGAACCGTTCTTAGTAGTGCTGAAGATCATCTTAATGAATGGTTTGACTCAGAATTTCTCAAGGCTCCTTTAGCCCGTTTAGCGTCTGAGCTAGGGGCACCACCGAGTAACAAGAATCTGGCGATCGGGGCAATTATGATGGCCATGCGGCATAATCCCGGTATGGCTCGCCCCAAAGGGGGAACAGGGGCATTGACCCAAGCGTTACTCAATTTAGTGAAACGTCTGGGAGGCGTTGTTTTAACGGATCAATCGGTTAAGCAGGTGCTAATTGATGACGGGCGGGCAGTGGGCGTGCGGGTAGCAGATGGTACGGAGTACCGAGCCAGCCGGGGCGTGATTTCCAACATTGATGCTAAGCGCCTTTTCCTACAAATGGTGGATTCCGGCGATGTGGATGCGGCAGATCCGGCATTGCGGGAGCGGCTAGAGCGACGGATTGTTAATAACAATGAAACGATCCTCAAAATTGACTGCGCTTTATCAGAACCACTGCGGTTTGAGCATCATGACCATCGCGATGAGTACCTGATTGGTTCAGTGCTGATTGCCGATTCAGTTAAACAGGTTGAACTAGCCCATAGTGAACCTCAGATCGGTCGAATTCCAGATGCCGATCCTTCCATGTATGTAGTGCAGCCGACGATGCTAGACCCAACGATGGCTCCACCGGGTTGCCATACGCTCTGGATTGAGTTTTTTGCGCCCTACCGAATTGAGGGATTGGAGGGAACAGGACAGAGTGGAACTGGTTGGACAGAGGATCTCAAAAATCAAACGGCCGATCGCGTCCTCGATAAGCTGGCAGAGTATGCGCCTAACCTGAAGCAAGCCCTGATTGCTCGTCAAGTTGAAAGTCCGGCAGAGCTAGGGGAGCGACTAGGAGCCTACAATGGCAATTACTACCACATTGATATGACGCTTGAGCAAATGATCCTCTTCCGGCCACTGCCGGAGCTGGCTAACTACGAAACCCCGATCGCTGGACTATATCTGACTGGAGCAGGAACTCATCCGGGTGGCTCTATTTCCGGGATGCCCGGCCGCAACTGCGCTCGCGCTTTTCTGAAATCCCAACAGCCCTTTGCCCAAGCTTTAAAAGATGTGCAAAGTTCTCTCAAATCAACGGTGGATTCTGTCTTCAAGCGGCATTAGAGCGGAGCTAAAGCTATGGCGGATCGAGTATTGATTCTGGGCGGTCGCGGCCGAATTGGCTACAGTGTTGCCTGTGATCTGGCAACCTATACCCCAGCACAAATCACGGTGACTGGACGTAGTACGACCCATGCCAGTGGGGCAGATCAATTAGGCCCTAGAGTGCGTTCTCTACCTTTAGACCTGGCAGATCAGCAAGGGCTGGAGCAAGCGATCGCCGCCAGTGACCTCGTGATTCATTGCGCTGGCCCGTTTCGATATCGAGATGCCAATGTGCTAAAAACCTGCATTGCCCAAGGCGTGAACTATCTGGACGTCAGTGACGATCGCTCTTTTACTCAGGCGGCCCTCAGCTACCGAGAGCCTGCCAAAGCGGCAGGCGTTACAGCGATCGTCAACTCTGGCGTTTTTCCAGGGATTTCTAATAGTATGGTTCGTCAGGGCGTTGAGCAATTCGATCACGCAGAACGCATCCATATTAGCTATGTGGTGGCAGGCTCTGGCGGCTCTGGTGTCACCGTTATGCGAACCACGTTTCTAGGGCTACAGCATTCCTTTGAAGCCTGGATCGATCGCCAATGGCAGTCGGTTAAGCCCTATACCGGACGAGAGATTGTGGAATTTCCTCAGCCCTTCGGACGAACGGGCGTTTACTGGTTTGATATGCCGGAAGCACTAACACTGGCTGAAACTTTCCCGGTGGATACCGTCATCGTTAAGTTTGGCTCTGCACCCGATTTTTATAATCACTTGACCGCACTGGTTGCTAATGTCTTTCCCAGCGCCCTGATTCAACAGCCTAACTTTGTAGAATTCTTATCGCATGTCAGCTATCGCATGACGGCCGTTACCAACCGCTTTAGTGGGATTGGGGTAGCCATGCGAGCTGAAGTTCGAGGACAAAAAGCAGGACAGCCTGCCCAGTATGTATCTACGTTTGTCCACGACAACACAGCGACCTCGGTAGGGTGTGGAACAGGCGGATTAGCAGAGCTAATGCTATCTGGAGAGCTGCAATATCCGGGAGTTTGGGCCGTAGAGCAAGCCGTCCCCACTGATTTGTTTCAGAAGACGATGCAGCGCCGTGGCATTGCGATCGCTGAGCAATGGACGCCATTGGAGTAGATCCCCTTTTCCTATTTTCGTCCCTATTTCCGCCGCAAAAAGAACTTTTGAAATTCTACTGCCCAAAATCCTACGGTACTGAGACTCAAACAAATGGCCAGATCTTCAATTGGTAAAGGTTGGGTATTAAAAAATTCTTGTAGCAGTGGCCAATAAATTGCGGCTATCTGTAGCGCAAACGTCACTAAAACAGCGCCCAGCATCGGCTTGTTGGTGAGAAAGCCGCGACGCATCAACAGCTCCCGTTCCGATCGCATGGCTAAGGCTAAACTCATCCGCGAAAACGCCAAGGTGGCAAATACCATCGTTTGCCAGTTCTGCCAGCCAGCAGTTAAGCCATGATAGCCCAGCAGCAAGAAGGACAACCCCATTAAGGTTCCCACCCAAAGAATATCTCGGCCGACGCCTCGACTGAAGATACTTTCGTTAGGCGGGTAGGGCGGCCGCTGCATCACGTTATCTTCGGCCGGCTCAACGCTGAGGGCGATCGCCAACAGACCATCTGCCAGTAAGTTAATCCAGAGAATTTGAATCGGCTGCAGGGGGAGGGGCATCGCCAGCAGTGGCGCAAACAGCATAATCACAACGCCGCTAACATTGCCGGTCAAGCTATAGCGAATGAATTTGCGAATGTTGTCATAAATCACTCGCCCCTCTTCTACCGCTGCCACGATCGTGGCAAAGTTGTCGTTTAATAGCACCATGTCTGCCGCTTCCTTGGCGACATCTGTGCCGGCAATGCCCATAGCCACGCCAATGTCGGCTTTACTTAAGGCAGGCGCATCGTTGACGCCATCTCCGGTCATCGAAACAATCTCACCCCGATTTTTCAACGCTTCCACAATCTTAAGTTTTTGATCGGGAGAAACTCTGGCATAAACTGAAACCGTTTCCACCTGATCTTCCAACTGCTGAGGTGAGAGCTGATTCAGCTGCTGACCGGTCAAGTACTGGCCGTTGTTAGAGATAGTTAGCTCTTCGGCAATATGGCTGGCCATCAGCGGATGGTCGCCGGTAATCATCACCGGACGGATCCCGGCTGCAATGCAGGTTTGTACGGCTTTCTTAGCTTCGGGTCGGGCTGGATCCAGCATACCGACTAAGCCCACATAGATCAGGTCTTGTTCGATCGCCGCCTCATGTCCCGGTTTGGGCAACTCCTCCAAAAAGCGAAACGCTACGCCTAAAACGCGAGTGCCGCTAGCGGCCATCTGGTCATTACTATCCCGAATGCGCTGCTGCCACTGCGCATCTAAAGGCTGTAGGCGATCGCCAGTCCACACCTGTTGAGAATGCTCCAGCAAGCCATCCACTGCGCCTTTGGTGAACACAATGTAAGGTTTGGCAGGCAGCTGCTCTATGCTTTGTAGCTGGCCCGCTAATTCCGATCGCTGCCAATCTATGCCCTGAAACTTGTGGATGGTACTCATGCGTTTGCGATTAGAATCAAATGGCGCTTCCCGCAGTCGCGGAAAGAGGTGCTCTAAGGCAGATTTGGACAGCCCCATCCGGTCTGCTGCCACCACCAACGCCACTTCAGTTGGATCTCCCAGGGGCTTCACTTCGTCGGATCCCGCCGCCGCTGCCAGCATGGCGTTATTGCACAAACAGCTGCCCACTAAGGTCAAGGCAATCGGGGATTCTAGCGGCGCACCTTCCCCCGGCTGAATCGTCGATTTGTTACCGTCCAGCAACGAGGTGACATCAGCAAAGCTTTCTTTCAGCTCCACTCGATGTCCGGCCAAGGCTAACAGGGTAACGGTCATACGGTTCTCGGTCAACGTCCCCGTTTTATCGGAACAAATTGTCGTCACTGAACCCAGCGTTTCTACCGCTGGCAATTTCCGAATGAGCGCCTGCCGCTTCAACATCCGCTGGGAACCGATCGCCAAGGCAATGGTTACAACCGCAGGCAAGCCTTCTGGAATCACCGCCACGGCCAAACTCACAGACGTCAGAAACATATCTTGCAGGTTCTCTCCCCGCAGCAGACCAAACACAAAAATCACGGCCACCAAGCCCAAGGCCGCCATTGCCAGCCGCTTTCCCAGCTGATCCAGCCGCTTCTGCAAGGGAGTCTGCTCTTGTTCTACAGACTGCATAGAATCAGCAATTTTCCCTAGCTCTGTGCCCATGCCGGTTTCAGTCACCACCGCCTTGCCGCGCCCGTAGGTAATGATGGTGCCCATAAACGCCATATTGCTGCGATCGCCTAGCGGTAAATCGTCTCCCACTATCAGCTCTGGACTTTTCTCCACCGCCACCGATTCGCCCGTAAAGGCAGATTCCTGTGCCCGTAGATTTGTGGTTTCCAGCAGACGGCAATCTGCTGGCACCTGATCGCCATCTTCGATCTGAATAATGTCTCCGACTACCAGTTCCCGCGCCTCCAATTGCTGCCATTCCTTGGAGCGGCAGACCCGCGCCTTCGGCACCGCCATCTTCTTCAGTGCGGCAAAATCTTTCCCGGCCCGATACTCCTGAGTGAACCCCAAAACGGCATTGAAGATGACGATCGCCATGATCGCCGCTGCATCTTCGAAATCGCCGAGCAACATCGACACCACAGCAGCTACAATCAGCACGACTACTGTAGTCGCCGTTACCTGTTCCCACAGCATCAGCCATGGACTTTTGGGCGGATGCTCTGCGAGTTCATTAGCACCCTGTTGAGCGAAACGCTGCTTTGCCTCCGCTGCACTCAGCCCGATCGAGGCATCTGTACCGAGCTTTTGCAACACTTGAGGAGCTTCAATCTGGTACCAATCGCTCATGAGGAATTAGGGAAGAAGAATGGGAGAACTGGCGACAATTAGTCACTGACAATTAGTCATCCAAATTAAACCACAACTCGCTCTATCGCTTCTGGCTGTAGGGAGACATTCACAGGCTGCCTACAGCCTGTCATAGCGGTGGGCAGGTCAGCCGCATCAAGCCATCGTCTAGCCCATTCGGCAAAATCCCTTGCTGAGAAAAAGAGCTAAATTTATGAAAGGTCTTTACATTTCGCAAACATTTTGTTACATTAATTTACATAAGGTTGGACAAAGAACAAGGAGACAGGTCATGAGAAGCGGCGTTGTTACCGAAGAGCAAGGCAGACAGAATATTTATGCGATCGAGCCCCAGGTATACATCGATGCCGAGTCTCGGACTGGTTTCACCCCCTACGCTGAGAAGCTGAACGGGCGTCTGGCGATGATTGGGTTTATCTCCTTGCTGGCAGTAGAAGCTGTCACCGGACATGGACTGCTACATCTCATCTCTAGCCTGTAACTAGCCGTTACTCACTATTCATCAGGTTTTATTTCCCACCATTCAACGCTCTAGCTGTCTTAATGCTAGAGCTTTTTTTTGGGCGGTTGTCCTGCCGTGCGGGCTTTCAGCCAGCAATTGACTCGGCTCCAGCGCGCGCCCTGATCCGACAGCTTGAAGGGATTGCGTTGGGATAAGGCAGCATAGGGGGCTGTGCGGTGGCTGGGATTTGCGCCACCAGCCGCACCTGTCCTGAGGCATTAACCATCCAACCCTGAGCCTCTACGGCGGGGACGGGCAAGCTTTGAGGAAGGGACGGACTGGCAGCTACCTGCTGTCCCTGTATTTGATTAGAGGCAGCAGGGGAGGGTTGATCTGGGACTTCCCCCAATCCGGCCCACTCTGCCACCGCTGCTTCACTGCTGCCAAAGTCAGCCGGACTAGGGGGTAAACCTCCCCGGCCGGTGATGACGAATTCGCTGCGAGTAGAGGTTGCCGACGCCCGGCAGGTTTGGGGAAATTGGGTTGAAGCATCTGTAAAGTTAGTGGGAAGTTCTGCTAGCCCTCGGCTGGGATCGACCTCAGGTGGGCTAATGTTCACTTCACCCTGAACCCCCCGAGCAGAACTGGCGGTAATGTCGCTGAGAGGTGTGAGTTGGGGCCGGGCTGTAATCCCAAAGAGTCCGGCGGTGGTGATGTTAACCTGTCCTCCTTGTCCCTCAAAGGCATTGGCGGTAATGTCGCTATTGCCAAAGGGATTGGCTCCGATAAACTGGGCATCAATTGTGATGTTGCCGCCATTGCCGCCGGTTGCTGCCGTACCGGCACTCGTGGAGATGCGGCCCTGACGGCTCAGCAGCAGCAAATCCACCCCTCGTAAGCTGATATCCCCCCCGTTCGTGGCAGTTGTTTCCGTACTAATCGATTCCAAATTTTCGTCCTTCGTTGGGTCGGCTGGATTGGCCAGGTTCCCTCCGTCTAAAGTCACCACACCAGCCGTGATGGTAATATTGCCACCCCGCCCCTTGCCTTCTGCTGCCGCCCGGATCGTCGCTAATGGGTCAACTGCCAGCACTGGCGTTTGAATGGTAATGTCTCCGGCTGCACCACCTGTTTCTGAAAAGTTGGCAGAGGTGGAAATAGAGCTGGCCGCCAGTGTGACTGCATCATGAGCGTCAATGGTGATCTGCCCAGCATTTCCCCGTCCTCCGGTGGTGGCACTGACTAAGCCTTGATTAAGAGTCAGCCGACCCGTCACAAGCTCAATTGATCCCGCCCCGCCCCGACTCGAAGTGGTAGTCGAAATGGTGCTCCTAGTTAGGTCAACCGCATGGTCAGCAGACACCTGAATTCGACCAGCGCCCTGAGAGGTAGCGGCATCGCTAGAAATATTGCTGTCTGTAAGCAGCAGTCGATCCTGTGCCCGAATCGTAATATTGCCGCCGGGCATTTGCACACCGGCATCTAAATTATCCGCATTCAGCTCTGACCGGAGCAGCGCCAGCGAATGGGCCGCGATCAAGAGGTGGCCACTGACAACGTTAATAGCTGCATCCGTCAACTGCACCTCTGCCCGGGGCAGCTGCTCTGGAACACTTAAATGCAGCCCGCCGCGCTGCCCCAGGGCCACTGCTCCCCTGCCAGCAACGCCCGCCACTTCCACCCGTCCCCCCAATGCAGTTAAATTACCGCCCTCTAAATTCACCACTCCTCCCAATAGCAACAGACTTTGCCGACTGGGAACCCGCAAGCCCGTCAGCACTTCCAGCGGTGTGCCGATTTCGGAGGCATCTGCGGCAGGTGCCGTAGAGCGATTGACGATCGCCCCGGTTCTGCCGCCAAACAGGAAGGCCGATGGTTCTACTGTTAACAGAGACGGTGTTGCAGCCGCTGTGGCACTAAAAACGCCCTGATTACCAAACCGGATGGCGTGGGCTGTGGTAGCTATAAAGGAACCGCGCACATCCAGGCTGGCATTTCTCCCAAACACAATCCCGTTGGGGTTGAGCAAAAACAGATTAGCGTTGCCATTTACCTGCAGCCTGCCCTGGAGATCGGAGCGAGTATGGCCAGTCACCCGCATCAAAATATTGTTGACTCCAGGATCCTGCACGCTAACGGTAGTCCCTGTACCGACGTTAAAGGCCCGAAAGCTGTGAAACAGGTTTTGCCCATTGCCAGGCTGCACGCCTCCGGTGATGGTGTAGATATTGGGGCTAGTTCGAGTGACTGCTGTATGGGTCGTA
>DATNOY010000380.1:0-4910 GCA_036703495.1 Coleofasciculaceae cyanobacterium | reverse complement strand
CCTCCGCCCAAACCGCATTGTCGTCATTGCGATGACTGCCAGCGACCTCAAGCAAGATCAGGAGCGGGCGATCGAGGTAGGGATGGATGATTTTGTGGGCAAGCCTGTCCGCCGCGATACGCTGGCGATCGTATTAGAACGCTGGAGTCAAGTCATTTTGGCATCTCGGACAGGTTGTTCACCTACTTGTGACTCTCTAACCCTGCCTGCTGCAGCGGGGATCAACCCAGAGGTTTTGCCATTACACCTGGATTTAGAGAATTTGCATTTGTTATCCGATCACAGCTCAGAATTTGAATTAGAGCTACTGCGCATGTTTACGCAAGATTGTCAGGTGCATTTGGAATCTCTGTATGAGGCGATCGCCGCTAACGATTTATCCCAAGTGGAACAGTGTGCTCATTATATGAAGGGGGCGAGCGCTAATATTGGAGCCAAGATCATTGAGGGGGTTGCAGCTCAGTTGGAAAGGCAGGCACATCAAAAGCAGCTTGAGATGACAGATGCACTGTTGGCAGAACTGAACTCCTCTTTGCAGCAGATTCAAGGGTTTATTAAGTACCAATGCGCTCAAAGATGAAGCTCCTGACGATAAGGTTCTTATAGCGCTTTGCGCTGGACTAAGTGTGGATTATTTTTTAGAAGCTGCGCTCCACGCGACTTCTAAAAAATAACTGGAGTTTGGGCTAATGTGCTCGATCACGCCGCGAAGCGCTGAGAGCGTTTTGCGGCAAACCCATTTTCTTGCGTCAAATTTTCTGAAAGCTTCGCTCCGCGAAGCTTTCAGAAAATTTGACGCGATTTATTTCAAAGTCAAGAAAATAACTGTGGCTGACGCCATTGAAAATTGCTGTAATGCCTACAAAAACGGGGGCAGCAATTTTGCGCCCCGCGAGATTCCTGGTGAAAGCTGTTAAAACTCAGGGAGTCTTGGCGTCTTGAAGTCTGCTAGATCACCCCTGATCAATCTTCAAACGAACTCGAGATCCCTATTCATCGGCATCTGCAAATTCTTCATCTTCGTCCTCTACTTCTACGGGAGCGACGGAGTTGGCAGAGACTACTGCGCCCATTTCCAATTTTTCTCGCACCAACTTTTCCACTTCCTTGGTGAATTCGGGTCTTTCTTCCATATACTTAATGGCGTTATCCCGACCCTGGCTGATGTTTTCGCCATTGTAGCTATACCAAGCCCCCCGGCGTGCCACCACTCCAGTCTCTTCGGCCATGTCGATCAAGCAGCCCAGTGTAGAAATGCCTTTGCCAAAGATAATGTCGAACTCGGCGATCCGGAAGGGGGGAGCCACTTTGTTTTTGGCAATTTTCACCTTGGCGCGAGTCCCGTATTCTTCATTACCCTTCTTCAAGGTTTGAATCCGGCGAATATCCATCCGCACGGATGCATAGAACTTGAGGGCATTACCACCTGTTGTGGTTTCTGGATTCCCGTAGGAAACGCCAATCTTCTGACGCAGCTGGTTGAGGAAAATGACACTGCAGCCCGTCTTGCCAATGTTGCCGGTGATCTTGCGAAGAGCCTGGCTCATGAGGCGGGCTTGTAAACCCACATGCACATCTCCCATCTCGCCTTCAATTTCGGCTCTGGGAACGAGGGCAGCTACAGAATCTACTACGACAATGTCAACTGCGGTCGATCGCACTAATTGATCGACAATTTCTAGCGCCGCTTCTCCTGTATCGGGCTGCGAGACCAGCAGATTGGCAATATCCACTCCCAAAGCTGCTGAATAAACTGGATCTAGGGCATGTTCTGCATCGACAAAAGCAGCTACGCCTCCGGTTTTCTGGACTTCGGCAATGGCATGCAGCGCCAGCGTGGTTTTACCCGAACTCTCCGGGCCATAGATCTCAATGATGCGCCCTTTAGGCAGCCCGCCTCCTAATGCCAAATCCAGGTTTAACGCGCCACTGGAGATGGTTTCCACCTTCATGCGAGTGGCATCTCCCAGCCGCATAATCGTTCCTTTACCAAAGGTGCGATCGATCTGAGTCAGCACCAGGTTTAAGGCTTTTTCTCTTTCGGAACTTTCATTGCTAGTCTTCGCCATTCGCACCTCAACGCAAGATTCTGCGAAATTAAAACTTTGTAATTATGGAATTGGGTACTTTAATCGTAAATAACACTGCTTCTACTCATTGTGAATGGGTTCGATGACAAGCTAAATGCCAGAAAACCCTACAGAATGCAGTCCAGCCTACTGTCAGTTACGAGCCAGTCTAGTTAACCTGAAGACAGTTAAACTCTTCAACTACTATGGTAGCCCCTTTTAAGCTAACCATACAAATGTACTAAATTAAATTAGATTTAGCCACTGTACCCGCAGATTGATGGCTCTAATTTAGGTTAAACCTTGAGTTTTTCATCGTCTGACTCGATTCTATGGTTCACCAGCTTTACACTCATTGCTTTTCCGTCCCATGACCTCCAATTTACCCACCCTCCTAATTCCCGATACTGCCCTATCCGTCGGTGGATTGACCGCTTACCTGCAAGCGCTACTAGAGCAAGATAGCCAATTGCAGCAGGTGTGGATCACCGGAGAAGTATCCAGCGCCACTCGCTATCGCAGCGGGCTGTTTTTTACCTTGCAGGATCCAGATGCCCAGGCCAGTATTAGCTGTGTAGTCTGGAACAATCAGCTCAACCGATTGGCAACTATGCCCGTTCAGGGAGAACAGCTGATTATCTTGGGACGAATCCATGTCCACCCCCAGCGGGGCACCTATCAGCTGATTGTTTGGCAAGCGTTGCCGGGTGGTGAAGGATTGCGAGCCTTGCGCTATCGTCAGCTGCGGAAGCGGCTAGAAGCAGAAGGGCTATTTGACCCAGAGCGAAAGCGCCCCCTACCGACGCATCCCAAAACCATCGCAGTTGTTACCTCTCCGCAAGCGGCTGCTTGGGGAGACATCCAACGCACTCTGAAGCGCCGCTATCCCGGTATCCATGTCTTATTTTCACCAGCTTTGGTGCAAGGTGAGCAAGCGCCTGCCTCCATTGTGCAGGCGATTCAGCGGGTCAAGCGCGATCGCCGAGCCGAGGTGTTGATCCTATCGCGGGGGGGCGGAGCCATCGAAGATATGGCTTGTTTCAACGATGAGCGGGTTGTGCGAGCGATCGCAGAATGCCCCATCCCAGTTGTGGCAGGGATCGGACACCAGCGCGATGAGTCTTTGGCAGATCTGGTGGCAGATGTTTGTGCCCATACTCCTACGGCCGCTGCCGCTCAAGCGGTGCCCTTACTGGCAGATTTGGTGTCCGAGCATCGGGAGCGCGTGGCTGCCCTGAGCCGCTCCACTGCCACCCAGCTGGGCAATGCCTCTGATCGGCTGCATCGCTTGCGAGGAAGCTTACAGCGATTGCATCTGGATCGGCAAATTCGGCAAGAAACGCAGGCGATCGCCTGGCTGCGTCAGCGGTTGATCCAAAGCACCAATCAGCAGTTGCAGGAAGCCAACCAGCGGTGTCAGCTGCTCCAGGAAAAGCTGATTTCGCTAGATCCAGCAGCCGTGTTGCGGCGGGGCTATGCTGTGGTTCGGCAACAAGATGGTGCCGTGGCGCGATCGAGCCTTGAATTAGTCCCAGGGCAGGAGCTAACGGTACAACTGTCTCAGGGACAAGCAAAAGTAGTTGTTTCTGAAATTTTAGACACAGACTATGCCAATCAAGCGTTTGACAAATCTAGCTGAAACTTTAAAGAGCCTGACTGATTAAGGATTTTTGATGGTCTGACTTGGGATTTTAGTACTTCTTGCTGAGGTTGATGGTACTCAACGATTAGACTGGCTTTAAGACACATGCCATTTAATTTATAAAACATCATATGAATGACCCTCATGAACTCTCAAAAATCTCTGTAACTTCCGATATCCCAGCGGCTCAACTGTCGCCTTCTAGCGGACTATTGCCGCCTAATTGGAATTATGAAATGACAGTGTCAGAAATTGAGACGATTATTAATCGGATTGAATTAGGAGAGCTGGAATTAGCCGATGTGTTTAATCAATTTTCAATAGCAGTGGAACAGCTGCGGCAGTGCGAAGCTTTCCTGGTGCGGCAGCAGCAGCAGGTAGATTTGTTAATTGAAACATTATTGGATGAACCAGAAGGATTTTAGTCAAGCGAAACAGTTTGTCAAGCGAAACAATTTAATAGCCTCGTTCGTTGTAGACGATCCTGTCTTTCTGGGTAATTAAAAAGTGGTAGTTCCCTGCAGGTGATACCCTCACTGAGTAAATGCGTTCACCGTTGGGATTGGAGTAGGTGGTGCTAGAACCGGAGTAGTTCAAGCGCACAGGAGCTGCCCTAAGCTCCACTCGATCGCTCTGTTTGTTGTAGACATTCATCCGCAGTTCGCCGTTTTGGTCATAGATGCGCACTACATATTTACGGGTTTGAAAATTAGCAAGCGTCGTATCGTCTAAGCCGGGGCGAGAGGCTGCCTGCTGCCTCACCGGAGCATCAGACGGACGCATTCCCGATGGTGGATGGTCGGCGGGTGCCGCCTCTGCAGCCTGAACATGCTGCACGCGTTCGTTGTAGGTCACGCGATCGCCCTGCTGAATCTTGAGCCAGTAGGCGCTGCCATCGGGAGCCACCATCACAGAATACAGAGCTTCGCCCTGAAGATTGGTGTAGATAATCCCCGTGTCTGTGACCGCTTGCTGCATGGGCATACCGCGCAGCTCTACCTGGTTGGTCTGCCGGTTATAGAGGTTGAGTCGTAAGATTCCCTGCTGACGAAAAATTTTGACTGCATATTGTCCAGTTTGAAACGAAAGCAGCGTTTCTGTTTGAGGTGTTTCTGTTTGAGGCATCTGAGTTTGGGGCGTCTGGGGAGATACCGCTGGGGAGCGAGCCGGCAAACTAGGCTGCGCCACAGGCAGTGCGG
>DATNOY010000379.1:0-5112 GCA_036703495.1 Coleofasciculaceae cyanobacterium | reverse complement strand
ACCGGGACGCCATCCAGCGCTTTGTTCATAAAGTTTCGCCAGATTGGAGCCACGTAGCTGCCACCCGTCGCCCCTACCCCAATCGGGCTATAGTCGTCATTTCCTACCCAAACTGCTACCGAAAGCTGCGGTACAAAGCCGACAAACCAGATATCGCGCTCGGAGGAGGTAGTGCCAGTTTTGCCTGCTGCTGGGCGATCGATTTGGGCGGCTCGGGCTGTGCCGTTGTTAATTACGCCCTGCATTACTTCATCCAGGGCAGCAACGGCCCACGGATCAAGTACCAGCTGGGGATGAGGCGTATTATCCAGCAACACATTGCCTTTGCTGTCGATAACCTGGACGATCGTGGTGGTGGGCGACTGCCAGCCGCCGCTGGCAAAGGTGGCATAGGCTGATGCCATTTCCATCGGCGTTAGATCTACAGATCCTAGCGGCAGCGAGGTTACCGGCTCCATCGGACTCTTGATGCCCAGCGTGCGGCATACCTCAATCACCCGGTTAATTCCCACTTCTTGACCCAGCCGAATCGCTGGAATATTGCGCGACTGTGCCAGCGCACTGCGGATGGACATGGCTCCATAAAATCGGCCGTCATAGTTTTGCGGCGTGTAGTAGCCATCGCCATCGGGATAGCTCACGGGTGTGTCCGAAATCGTTGAATCGGGATCAAATCGCCCGGTGGCAAACGCTGCGTAGTACACGAAGGGCTTGAAGGCAGAACCAGGCTGCCGCAGGGCTTGAGTAGCCCGGTTAAACTGGCTTTGCTTGTAATCAACCCCACCAACCATAGCTTTGACAAAGTGGGTTCTGGGATCAACCGCCACGATCGAAATTTGATCCGCCGATAGCCCTTGTCCCTGGACGGAATCTAGCCCCTCGCGGGCTGTTTCTTCGGCTTTGCGCTGTAAGTCAAGATCAATGGTGGTTTGCACCCGCATCCCGCCCTTCAGCACCGCATCTCTGCCAAAGCGATCGCTCAATTCCTGGATCACGGCATCGGTGATGTAGGGAGCCTGGCTCTGCCGGAAAGACGTAATTTGTCCTAACTGGATCGGCTGGGCCCGGGCGGCTGCTTCCTCGTCAGCGGTGATCCAGTTGAGCGCCCGCATCCGTTCCAACACGGTGGCTTGCCGCTTTTTAGCTACCTGATAGTTGACAAACGGGCTATAGACTTCGGGAGCCTGAATTAACCCTGCCATCATGGCCGCTTCGCCCAGCGTCAATTCGGAAGCGTGCTTATTGAAGTAGCTCATGGCGGCTGTTTCAGCGCCATAGGTATTGTGCCCCCAGTACACCTGATTCAGATACATCTCTAAAATCTGGTCTTTCTTGAACACTTGCTCTAACCGCAATGACAGCACCGCTTCAGCAACCTTCCGGTTAATCGTGCGTCTGGGATCGAGGAAAAGGTTCTTCACCAACTGCATGGTGATGGTTGATCCGCCTTCTACGGTTTGCTTTTCTGCTACGTTGGCCAGCAGCGCCCGACCCACCCCGACTGGATTAATGCCATGATGAGAGTAAAAATAGCTATCTTCGATCGCCAGTACGGCGCGCTTCAGGTTAGGCGAAATATCGTTGAGTTCAACAACTTCTCGGTTAGCCTCATCATGCAGACTATCCAGCAGCGTGCCGTTCATGTCATAGATGTAGCTGGTTTCGGAAGGCACATAGGTGCGGAGAACGCGCACATCGGGCAGGTTGCGGAAGCTGAGGGCCAGCCCCACCAGCCCACCTGCGGCAATCGAGCTAGTCAGCATGGTGATGCCGAGGATCGTCCCCGCAGCTACTTGAGCAACGCCCTGTAAATAGTGCAGTACCGGAGATGCCTTCGCCAAATCTGATGACTGGCGGAGGGACTGCACTTTTGCGGGTTTATGGTTAGCGGGGTTAGACGACACAGCGGTTTCGTTCCTTGCTATTTAGTCTTTAGAATCCTGCAATTTCTGCAATTATAGTAGTCTGGCTGCTAAGAGCCTGAGTATAACTCAACTATGGATGCAGAGAGTTTAACGAATTTAAGTGGATATTTGCCAAGTATGGCTGCCGATCAATCATTAGAGCCTCAATCACTAAAAAATGTGTCGCATTCTTTTTCATGGTTACACCGGGGAACCGGCGAAATTTTCCCAAATCAGCCAGAATCTCAAAATCCAGACGAAAATCTAGAACAGCGGATTCTTAAAAGCGATCGCCCCCTGCGGATCAAACTGGGCATTGACCCCACCGGATCAGAGATCCATCTGGGGCACAGCATCGTCATTCGTAAGCTGCGCGCCTTCCAGGATGCCGGACATACTGCCATCCTGGTGATTGGTGACTTCACCGCCCGGATTGGCGATCCTACCGGCAAATCTGAAGTTCGCAAACAGCTCACCCCAGAACAGGTGTTGCAAAATGCTCAAACCTATATTGAGCAAGTCCGTCCCATTCTAGACTTTGACACTCCCGGGCGGCTAGAAATCCGTTACAACTCAGAATGGCTCTCTAAGCTAGATCTCAACCAGATCTTGGAACTATTAGCCACCATGACGGTTGGGCAAATGTTGGCCAAGGAAGGTTTTGCCGAGCGCTATAAGACAGAGAACCCAATTTACCTGCATGAGTTCCTCTACCCGCTGATGCAAGGCTATGATTCTGTGGCCCTAGAGGCTGACGTCGAGTTGGGTGGCACCGATCAAAAGTTTAATTTAGCCGTGGGGCGTGACCTGCAGCGGCACTTTGGGCAACGTCCTCAGTTTGGCTTGCTGCTGCCGCTGCTGATTGGCACAGACGGCACTCAGAAAATGTCGAAATCGCTGGGCAACTATGTGGGACTGCAAGAAGATGCCCTGACCATGTACTCCAAACTAGAAAAAACGCCAGATAGCTTAATTGAAAGCTATTTTGAGCTACTGACTAATCTGTCGCTGGATCAGCTGCCGCAGGCTCCGCGCGATCGCCAAAAGCTGCTGGCCCTAGAAGTAGTCAGTCAATACCACGGCGCAGAAGCTGCCCAAGCGGCACAGCAAGCTGCCCTGACTTTGGTTCAAGGCAATACAGCCCAAGCCGAGGCAGTGCCTGAATTTTCGCTAGACGGCATCCAATTTCCGGCTAAGCTGTTCTACCTGCTGAGTGCTGCCAAGCTCTGTAGCGGCAGTTCTGATGCCCGCCGACAAATTCAGGGGGGAGCCGTGCGGCTAGATGGCGATCGCATCCAAGATGTCAACCTCACCTTCGATACTCCCGAAGAGTTACAAGGCAAAGTCCTGCAAGTCGGCAAAACCAAATTTGCTCGGCTCATCCCCTAGCCATTCCCTATCCCCAATCCCCATGCTCCCTGCTGATCGCATCATTGTTCCCCTAGATGTCCCCACTGCAGCGCAGGCGATCGCCTTGATCGATCAAATGCCCCAAGTCACCTTTTGGAAGGTAGGGTTAGAGCTATTTGTTAGTACCGGCTCTGGCATTCTCCAAATCCTTAAGGAACGGCAGAAGCGGATTTTTTTGGATCTCAAGTTTCACGATATCCCCAACACGATGGCGGGCGCTTGTCGTGCGGCGGCAGGCTATGGCGTTGATCTGTTGACCGTCCATGCGGCGGCAGGGCAGGTGGCGCTGCAGACCGCTCAGGCAGCTGCTGTGGAGGGGGCGATCGCAGCCAATTTGCCTGCGCCGAACCTGATCGCCATTACGCTGCTGACGAGCCTCACCTCGCGGGCCCTGGCCTTTGAACTCAAAATTCCCCTAGAGCTAAATGACTACGCCCTGCAGATGGCCCTGCTGGCCCAAGAGAGCGGCTTGGCTGGAGCCGTCTGCTCACCCCAGGAGGTGGCGCAACTGCGCGATACCTGCGGCAAAAATTTTCTGTTGGTGTGTCCGGGGGTGCGTCCGACTTGGGCAGCGGCAGGCGATCAGAAGCGATCGCTCACGCCATCTGCAGCCCTGAAAGCCGGAGCCGACTATCTGGTGATTGGTCGCCCGATTACGGCTGCCCCCGATCCGGTGGCAGCCTTTCAGCGAATTTGTCAGGAGTTGGATTGAGGCGATCGGGAAAAGCGAGGCGCGATCGCCTCAGTTGCTCTAGCTCTGCCTGTGTCGGTGGATGATTTGCGCATTGCGCGGATTTGGCGCAATCGCGTAGTGGTTCTTTAAGAAACTGCAAGCTCAGACTGCATATGGGATGGCAGCATAGGCTTACATCTGCTATTCTCTGCCTCTGTTCCAAATGGCAACACCTATGACATCAAAATGAAAATCGTATGTCCAAACAGATAAGTTTAATCGTTGGGCAATTGCGGCAGTGGTGGCATCGAATAGCGTGATCGTTTGGTCGGAAAAGTGTTGGAGTATTTCAGTCGCAGCCCTATAGTCTGCGATCGTAGGTTGAATTAGTGTTGCGCCCGCAGAGATTTCATCAAGAAAGCGAAACCCAATTGGAATACCCAAACGCTTGAGAATCAAGCTATGGGTTTCTAACAGAATTGGATAGGGGACGAAGGCATGAATATCTTGCTCTGCTAACCGATCGATTTCTGCGAGAGCTTGGCTGTGATAGCGATCGCTGGGGTCGTAGGCGGCATAGAGCGGCCCCGTATCCGTCAGAATATCGCTCACGCGGGTGTTTCTGAGTTAAGGTTGGCAAGAACGCGATCGTGGTTAATGGCTGTATCGGTGTAACCACTGCCTTGAGCAGCCGGAGTAACGTGGAGGCGTTTTGGGAGAGAGGCAGGACTGGCGACTAGGAGTTGCAGGGCTGCCTGAATCACTTCTTCGGCACTGTTGAATCGTCCCGTTTGTAGTTGGATTTGAATCAGTTCCTCTTGTTCAGGGGTGAGGATAATGCTCATGGGAGAAAAAGCTTGAAGTCTGAGTCTTTTTATCCTAACTTGAGAAATCAGGTATCGATCGCCCTTCCGCTTTAAGCCAAGGCGATCGCACCTAGCCTGTCCCGATCGCCTCAGTTGCTCTAACCCTGCCTGTGTCGGTGGATGATTTGAGCGTTGCGCGGATTTGGCGCGATCGCGTAGTGGTTTTTTAAGAAATTGCAAGCTCAGACTGCAAGACCAAAAACTTTTTAGCTTTGAGAATTGCCATGGCATATTTGCAGCCTTGGGCATCTGAGAACTC
>DATNOY010000378.1:0-4149 GCA_036703495.1 Coleofasciculaceae cyanobacterium | reverse complement strand
GAGTGAGAGGCAGCCCAACGCTCACTAAACGCAGCCTCCAACATACTGTCATAGGGCTTGCCGGGTGGATAGTGGCTCACCAATCCACAGCCTGATGCCAACGTGAACCGGCGCAGCTTCTCAGTTTTGGTGTAGGGGTCTTTCATTTGCAGTTCGGCATCCAGGCTCCATTTAGTCACATGCAGCAAGGCCGGGATCAGTTTGGCAATATCTAGCCCATAGCGCGTGCTGGGTTTGAACAGGCTGGTGGGGCCATCAATGGCGATCGTAAACCCATGATCGGCATCGCCCTCAATGTAAGTCATCAAGCCAAACAGCTTCAGGTAGCGAAACAGCAGCTTATACTCGCCCGGATCATTGCGATGGGCCGTAATTTTGATCTGGCTGGCCCGATAGAAAATCCCCTGCACTTGCGACAGGTTATACCGATGCAGCAAGGCATCTGGCGTGGGCGCTTCAAACTGCGTCAAAATCCGATTTTCCATCAGATCGGCATAAAGCCCGCTTTGAATTTGGGTCGGCAACACTTCATGCCCCAACTCTTCACTCAGCTGTTCGGACAGGCGGCTTAACGTGGCGGCAGCCGTTTGCGGGAGGGGAGCCGCTGCCGATGAGAGGGCAAACACCCGTTGCCGCAGCAACAGGGGATCTAAAGGACTGACAATTTCGAACGTGCTAAAAGCCTCACTCTTGAGCAGATGAGCCAACCCTCGCTTAATTCGATAGTTGGTTTCTTCGCCCTCTAGCTCCAACAGCTGGCGATCGAGTTCTCCCTGCGTTTTTCCCTGACAGCCTTGAAACAAAGCAATCAACTCAGCCGCGATCGCCTGATTTGCCTGATCCACAGGCAACCGCTTTGGCACAATTTCTTCGCCATTCTGGCGAGAAATCAGCAACTCACTTGGCAACATCCCTTACGCTTTGCTCCCCATTTCCGATCCCTTCCCCTTCACCACTCCACCCCCGCTCGCTCGTGCAGCACCCGCCCACAAACCGCTTCAGTTTGTTGAGCTAGCTTTGCCCAGTTGAAGCGGCGATCGAGGTCATCATAGGCATTTTCGGTGAGCTGTTTAGCATATTCAGGATTTTTCAGGATTTCCATAATGCCCCAAGCAATCGATTCAGGATTGCCTGTGCGGGTGACAATGCCGGTTTTAGCATGCCGCACCACCTCCGGCAAACCGCCCGTATCCGACACCACAATCGGCACACGAGCCGCAAAGCTCTCTAGCGCCACAATCCCAAACGGTTCATACAGGCTAGGAAACACTGCACAATCGGCAATCCCCCGGAACTGATTGAGATCTTCCTCCGACATAAACCCCGTGAAATAGCACTTATGCCAAATCCCTAAATCCCACGCCAATTTCTTCAGACCGTCCGCATTGCCACCCCCAATGATCACAAACTTGGCTCTGCCTTCCATTTCCCAAATCACTTTGGGAGCCGCACTCAGCAACAAATCAACGCCTTTCTCGTAGGTGAGACGACCCACGTAGTAAACAATTTTTTCCTGATCTGCCGCAAATCGACGGCGCAATCGCCAATAATCAAATTCTTGCCGGGGCTGCTTTTTCTGCAAACAGATGCCGTTATACACCACATCGATTTTGTTCCACGGGCAGTGAAGGGCCCGTTCGACCTCCAGGCGCATGTAGTTGGTGCAAACAATTACCCGCCAGGCTTCAGCCGCTAAATGAGTCTCTCTAGTGTTGATGTAGCGATTGGTTTCGTTATGGATGCCATTACAGCGCCCATATTCAGTTGCGTGAATTGTAGCAATCAGGGGGACTTTGAAGATGTGCTTGAGGGCGATCGCCGCATCTGCCACCAGCCAATCATGCGCATGAATCACATCAAACGGGCCCTCTTCGGACAAGAGCTTGCCGCCATGCCGCCCCATGCTCTCGTTCATGTTGGACACCCAGTGAAAAAAGTCGCTGCCACCCGTTACTGGCACCCGGTGCACCTGCACACCATCCACCCTCTCGTAACGAGGAGCCTGACCAAATTCCACAGTCAGCAAATGAATCTCATGCCCAAGTTCAACCATTTCGGGGTAAAGCTCTGAGACATGGCGAGCAATTCCCCCTACAATCCGAGGTGGAAATTCCCAAGCCATTGCCAGAATTTTCATTGCCCCTTACCTCTATTTGCCTTGAATGACGCCCAATTAATTTACACAGCTTATTCTATTTGCTGAATGCGTTCTCGCGTTTGCGTTACAGAAATTTGCATACAGACATCCATATTTGTTTATAGCCATCCCTACAAGCATAGATGTAGCCATAGATGCCATGGATGACCTACCAGCTACTCAAGAGCAAGACAATTGCCATCCTAAATCTGTTCAAAAGCCTTGTAATTCATCCATAATAGCGATCGGCCTTTAAAATTCGGTCAAAAAATACTTGAATATTGAGCTACTGCTAACCCTGCAGCAGTTTTTTAGACAAATATTTCTGCGTCCCATCACTGGTCAATCACTTTATTTATCAAGTTCAACGGTTTTCAGTTTCTAGATCCTGCTAATTGACTCGTAAATCTGTCAAAATAATTAAGAAATCGGACTTCTAGAAAAATTTAAGGAATAGCATGCGTTTGCCCATTCGCTTATCTCTACTTTGATCCGTTTCACCGCCTGAAATTTTGGAGTTTCTGCTCCGGTTTCATCTGCGCATCCAGCTCTGCCGTTTATCTCGCAGTTCATGAACAAACTTCATATGGAGGCATCGCCCAATCAGATCTCGACCTCTGAAGCCCCACTCCAGCTTGTGCTGTTTGTTGATAAACGACCTAGCTCAGGTGAGAGAATTCGGCAAATCCGCAACTGCTTGAAAGAGTTAGAACCTCATTGTGGCTATGCGCTTCAGGTTGTAGATGTGACGGAACAGCCCCACTTAGCAGAACAATTTAGGCTGGTGGCAACTCCCTCTTTAATCAAAGTTCACCCGATCCCTCGCCAAACCCTAGCGGGCAGCAATCTCGTGGCACAGTTGGAGAACTGGTTGCCTCGCTGGCAGCGATCGGTGGAAGAGTATTTGAGCAAATTGGAACGAACCCCCGAACTGAACCCGCCTGATGGC
The DNA here is from genome assembly GCA_036703495.1 of Coleofasciculaceae cyanobacterium. Classification (GTDB taxonomy): domain Bacteria; phylum Cyanobacteriota; class Cyanobacteriia; order Elainellales; family Elainellaceae; genus Drouetiella. Next base: position 1,063 of record DATNOY010000378.1, on the reverse strand, counting down.
AATGGTTCGAGTTCAGGGGGGCAAACTGCGAATCGGCAAATTCAGTCGGTGGCTCAAACCGCAGAACTGATTCGGCTATCAGATGAAATCTTTAAACTCCAGAAAGAAAAAGAAGCCCTACGCGCCCAGCTTCAGTTCAAAGATAGCTTGATTGCTATGCTGGCCCATGACCTGCGCAATCCGTTAACGGCAGTCTCCATGGCCTTGGAAACCATGGAAATGGGCAACAACACCAAAGACGAGGAAATTCGATCGCGGCTCAACCCCAAAATGACGGCACAGCTGTTGCGCCATGCCCGGACACAGACCAAAGCGATCGATCGGATGATTACCGATATCCTGCAAGCTGCCAAAGAACATAGCGCCGAACTCCGCATCCATCCTCAAGAGCTAGACCTGGTTCAACTCTGCCTAGAAATCGTCGATCGGCTGGCTGAGCAGTTTCAAGTCAAGTCTCAGCAGATCCTCACCGATTTGCCTTCCGATTTGCCCAAGGTTTACGCTGATCCCGAGCGAGTGCGGCAAGTCATTATTAATTTGCTAGACAACGCCATGAAATACACCCCCGAAAAGGGCACGATTCAGTTGTCTATTTTGCACCGCACGACTCAAAAAGTGCAGGTCAGCATCAGCGATAACGGGCTAGGCATTCCTCAAGAAAATCAGCAGCGCATTTTTGAAGACCGCTTCCGGCTAAAACGGGATGAGTCTAAAGATGGCTATGGAATTGGGCTAGCGCTCTGTCGTCGGGTTGTGCAAGCTCACTATGGTCAAATTTGGGTTGACTCTCAGCCCAATCAGGGCAGTAGTTTCCACTTCACGCTACCTGTGTTTCGGAACAGTCCACTATCTTAGGAACGCGAATTGCATAAAACCCAAACATTAGAAGTTCGGTTTTAATTTTTGGGTGCAATTTACGTTCCTTAGAGATTTTGGCAGAGGCTGATTTTGGTACATGAAGCGCACAAAAATCAACCTCCGCCAGGCTTCAGTGCCGAATCTCCAAATTCATCACATATTGCCCGACCTGCACCTTGTCGGACCATAGCTCATATTCAATTCG
>DATNOY010000377.1:0-3451 GCA_036703495.1 Coleofasciculaceae cyanobacterium | reverse complement strand
AAATCTTGAACGGTGAGCCACTAGGGACGCAGTTTGAGCCACAGCCTCGCCCGTTTAATGCCCGCAAGCGCTGGATTGCGCATGGTTTGGTGCCGGCGGGCAAGCTGTATCTAGATGCTGGAGCTGTTAGGGCCTTGCGCCAATTGGGCAAATCTTTGTTGGCGGCTGGCATCAAAGAGGTGGAAGGTGAGTTTCAAAATCAGGATGCGGTGCAGCTTTGTGATCTGGCAGGTCAGGAAATTGCGCGGGGCATCGTCAACTACAGCAGCACAGAACTCCAAAAGATCCTGGGTTATCACTCCGATCAAATCTCCAAGATCTTGGGATATGTGGGTGAGGAAACGGTGGTTCACCGAGATAATTTGGTGCTGAGTTCCTAAGGAACGTGACTGTAATAAAACCCAGAACTTAATTTTTGAGACCGAGATAATGCTGCGCTTTCAAAAATTAAAAGTTCGGTTTTAATTAGTTGGTGATCCTAAGGCTGCTGCGATCGGAACTTGCTCTCCCAAAATCGGTTTTTGGGGGGAACTGTGTTGATGGAGCATCATCAAGCGGACTAATAGGGCAAGGGCGCGGCATGCGGGCAGTGATTTCCTGGCTGAGCCAACAGCTGACTGTCCGAATGCCGCGCCTTACGGTGGTGGGCGATACTTTTTAAACCTGGGCATTGGGGAATGCTGGAAACATGCTATGAAAAGTCATGTTGTGATTTGAATTTTGCCAATTTCTATTAGCCTTCCTATGACCTCTCCGATTCTGGATATTCGCAATCTATTCGTAGAATTTAAGCAGGACGATCGCCTGACTCAAGCTGTAAAAGGCATTTTCTTTAATGTGATGCCGGGTGAAACGGTCTGCGTGGTAGGCGAGTCCGGATCGGGAAAGTCGGTGACATCCTTGGCTATCATGGGCTTGCTGGCGGCTTCAGCCAAGGTGCAGGGCGAAATCTGGTTTCAGAATGCCAGTCAAAACAGCCCCAATCCCACGGGTGAACCTGTGGATTTGCTGGCGCTGCCGCCAGACGATCGCCGAGCCTACCGGGGCGGGCAAATTGCCATGATTTTTCAAGAGCCGATGAGTTCGCTCAATCCGGTTTATACCTGTGGCAATCAGGTGATTGAGGCGATCCGGCTGCATGCGGGGGTTGCCCAGGACGTAGCTTATGGTCAGGCAGTCGATTTATTTCGCGAAGTAAAGTTGCCTGATCCGGAAGGCATGATGGATCGCTACCCCCATCAGCTTTCGGGCGGACAAATTCAACGGGTGATGATTGCCATGGCGCTGAGTGGCAATCCGGCCTTGCTAATTGCCGACGAACCGACGACTGCCCTGGATGTGACCATTCAAGCCACGATTTTAGAGCTAATGCGGGAAATTCGCGATCGCCGCAATATGGCGATCTTGTTTATTACGCATGATATGGGCGTCGTGTCGGAAATTGCCGATCGCGTTGTGGTGCTCTACCGGGGTCAGGTAATGGAAATCGCTAAGGTCTATGATCTGTTTGCTGATCCCAAACATCCTTATACCAAAGGCTTACTCAACTGCCGACCGCGACCAGAACTGCTGCTGAAGCGATTGCCTACCGTCTCAGATTTCATGCAGACCCACATCGATGCAGCGGGACAGGTAGAAATCATTCCTCAGCCGATGAGCGTCGTGGAACTGGATCCCCGATTTGCACCCGTATCGGCTGAGGAACAGACCGATCGCGCCCAACGCCTTACGCAACAGCCGCCTTTGCTGTCGGTCAGCCATCTGACTAAGTCCTATCCCATTCAGACAGGGCTGTTCCGCCCCAAAGCTGCGTTTAATGCCGTAGATGATGTCAGTTTTGAGGTGTATCCAGGTGAAACGCTAGGCTTGGTTGGTGAATCGGGCTGTGGCAAAACCACCCTCAGCCGAGTCTTGCTGCGGCTGATCGAACCGACTGCGGGGGAAGTCTTATTTAACGGAAAATCGGTGTTTCAGCTTAATGGAGCTGAACTGCGCCGCCTGCGTCAAGATATGCAAATTGTCTTCCAGAACCCCTATGGCTCCATGGATCCCCGCCAGAGCATCGGTTCTGCCTTGATTGAGCCCATGGTAATTCACAATGTCGGCAGTTCTTCGGAAGAGCGTCGTCAGAAAGCGATCGCCCTGCTGGAAAAAGTAGGGTTGGACGGCAGTGCTATGAACCGGATGCCCCACGAATTTTCGGGAGGGCAGCAGCAGCGAATTTGTATTGCCCGGACGCTAACTTGCAATCCTCGGTTTATTGTGTGCGATGAGTCGGTTTCGGCGCTAGATGTCTCGGTACAGGCACAGGTTTTGAACCTGCTGAAAGATTTGCAGCAAGACTTTGGCTTGACCTATATCTTCATTTCCCATGATTTGAGCGTGGTTAAGTTTGTCAGCGATCGGATTATGGTGATGAACCGGGGCAAGATTGAAGAAATTGGCCCGGCTGAAATGGTCTACACCCATCCTACCCGCGACTATACGCGCCAACTGATTGGCGCTATTCCCGATGCAACGTTAGAAGAGATTCAAGCCCGGCAATCGCGTCGTCTAGCGTTAGTGGAGTGAGGGGGCTGGACTTCAATACTCTAGAAATAGCGTGTCAAATGCTTCCGATGGCAGTTGAGACGGCGGCAGTTTGGCAGCAGAGGGTTGTAGAGCACTGGCTGTTCGCATCTGGTGAGCCTTTGCTTCTAAACTTTCTACCTGACCTTCTAGCTCAACCAATCGCTGCACAATCTGCTGCTGCCGTTGCTCAATCCCCTGCAGCTCCTGCTGGAGCCGCCGTTTCTCGATCGCTAGCTTATAGATGTCTAAAACGGCGGCCGCCTCCGTCTGCTGACAAGGCATGGTGCTAATTTTGGGCAAAATCCGACCTTTGGAGAGATAACGCATAACACAAGGGGGAGGAAGGGGTCTTATTTAATGTGCCCAGACCCAACCCCAATGCAATACATCCCCGATTTCCCTCTTCCCTTAAACTTTTACAACACCGTGTTTTCAGCTACAGTTCTCAAGCTTCTCAGTCACAGACAATGGTCGCTTAGGAACGTGAGTTTAATAAAATCCAAACCTTAATCTTTAAAGGCGCGGTATTGCTGCGCTTTCAAAAATTAAAAGTTCGGTTTTAATTAATTCGGGATCCTTACGGTTGAATTGCTTACGGTCGAATCGCTTACGGTTGCTGCCGCGCTGCTCTACTACGTATGAAGCCTCGAATTATTGTTTGTGGTTTGGGTCGTACCGGCTATCAAGTCTTTTGTTTGTTGAAGCAGCAGGGAGCCAGAGTTACAGGAGTTCACAATCGTCCCCTCTCTAACCATGAGAGCGAAGAAATTGTCGTTGGCGATATGGGTTCGGCGGCTACCCTGATGGCAGCAGGCATTAAAGAAGCGCATACGCTAGTGTTGACTAGCAGCGATGATGCTTTGAACTTGGCAGCTTTAAC
>DATNOY010000376.1:0-3971 GCA_036703495.1 Coleofasciculaceae cyanobacterium | reverse complement strand
TTACTGCTGATGCATCTATTGGCTGAAATTAAATCATTTTTTCCTCAGCAGCTGGGGTAAGTCTTGGGAAAACATGGACGTTAAAGAAGCATTGGAACTGATTGATCCCCTGGTCTTTGCTCACACTGGAAAACACCTCAGCGATTTAGAGCGAGAAATATTTATTGGCTCTTGGCAAGGGCTAACCTATGAGCAAATTTATCCATTAAGCCCTGAGTATGTTGAAAAACAAGTGGGCTATAAGCTGTGGCAAAAACTCTCCACCGTCTGTGGAGAGAAGATGACCAAAAAGCAGTTTCGAGGGGCTCTAGAGCGAATGCTGCAGCGGCAAGCTGGATTACTGCAGACCTCTGCACAGGACAGGATAGGACAGAAGTCTGCTGCTGTTCCAGCTGCAACGCCAATGAAGCGAGTCTTTATCAGCTATCGCCATCAGGAGCCCGATTTGAGTCTGGCTAAGCAGTTTTTTGAGGCGATCGCCGCTGCCGGACATCAAGCTTTCATGGCTGAGGCGAAACCGACTGATCTACCGACTGATACATGGACTGATACACGGACTCCCACAACAACCCACACAACCTCTCCGCTACACAGTCAAGACTGGCTCCTGCAAATTGATGCCAGTTTGAAGCAATGTGACTACTTTTTACTCCTTCTATCGCCTCAGGCCGCCGTCAGCGAAATGGTGATTGAAGAGTTACAGCAGCTCAAGCAGCTCAACCCTTCCCATCCCCAACAGAAGCCCGTCGTGTTGTCCATTCGAGTCAACTGTCTACCTGATATGCAGCTCAATCATGATCTGCAAAACTATCTTCAAGGGATTGATCAACGCGAATGGGACTCTCCAGCCGATACCCCTGGGCTGGTGCAGTCCGTACTCGATTGTATTAACGAACGGTGTGCATGGGGGGCAGAAAACCAGCAGTGTGACCGTGAACGAAGGCATGCCGAGCAACGGTCAGCCTGGATGCCGCCGCCCCGCCTTCCGACCCCCTCCCCTGTCGCCGATCCTGAACTTCCTCAGGGTCAGGTTCGGCTAGATTCTGCTTTTTATGTAGAACGTACTCCCTTTGAAGCCCAGTGCTACAAAGAGATTCTCCAGCCCGGTGCGCTAATTCGCATCAAGGCTCCTCGGCAAATGGGTAAAACCTCGCTGATGTCGAGAGTGCTCTATCAAGCTAGAGAGCAAGGGTATCGCACAGTAGCTTTGAGTTTTCAACATGCCGATGTGAGTGTGTTTTCCAACCTCAATCAGCTTTTGCAGTGGTTTTGTGGCAAAGTAGCTCGCAAACTGCGCTTGCCTCATCAAATTGACCAGTATTGGACGGAGACTTATGGCAGCAAAGATAACTGCACGATGTACTTTGAGGATTGTCTGCTCACCGAAGTGGATCGGCCGCTGGTGTTGGGATTAGATGAGGTCGATCGGATTTTTCAATACCCCAACATTGCAGATGACTTCTTTGGGCTGCTGCGGGCTTGGTATGAAGAGGCAGGGTATGGCGGCAGCGACAGCACGCTGTGGGAAAAGCTCCGGTTAGTTGTCGTACACTCCACGGAAGTTTATATTCCCTTAGATGTCAACCAATCGCCGTTTAACGTAGGCTTACCCATCGAACTGTCAGAGTTCAACCCAGAACAGGTGTTTGATCTGACGCAACGACATGGGCTGGTTTGGCAAATGGCACAGGTTGATCAACTCATGTCCATCGTGGGTGGACACCCTTACTTAGTGCGCTTAGCGCTTTACCATTTAGCGCAGCAACACCTAACCCTGCCACAGCTCCTCGACATGGCACCTACGGAAGCTGGAATCTATGGAGATCACCTGCGTCGGCACCTCTGGCATCTGCAGCAGCATTCCGTGTTAGCCAACGAATTTAGCCGGGTGGTAAGCAGCAACAGCCCCGTGGAGATTGAGTCAGTTTTGGCCTTCAAATTGCACAGTTTAGGGTTGGTGCATCTCCAGGGTAATGAAGTAGCTCCTCGATTTGAACTATATCGACAGTATTTTAGGGAACGGTTGTGAACCTTCAGCCATTCAGTTTTGAGCATCTGCTATGAACGGAACCGAGCATTCAACATTCACCTATAAAGTAGGGGGGCATCTGCCGCTAGATGCGCCTAGTTACGTGGTGCGGCAAGCTGATCATGAACTGTATGAGGGACTCAAAGCAGGAGAGTTTTGTTACGTCCTCAATTCTCGACAAATGGGCAAGACCAGCTTGCGGGTGCGCACCATGCATCGCTTACAGGCAGAAGGAATTGTTGGAGCAGCGATCGACCTGAACAAGATTGGCAGTCAAGACATTATGCCAGATCAATGGTATGCCGGACTGATGCGGAAGCTAGTCACGACCTTCCGGTTGCCCCTGGATTTGAGAGTCTGGTTGCGCGATCGCGAGTATCTGCCGCCGGTACAGCGCTTGAGTGAATTTATTGAGCAGGTGTTGCTGGAGTCCGTTCATGAGAAGATTGTCATTTTCATCGACGAAATCGACAGCACGCTGAGCCTTAACTTTCGCACTGAAGACTTTTTTGCCTTTGTTCGAGCTTGCAATGAGTACGATCGCCTCACCTTTGCGCTATTCGGGGTAGCAACGCCTTCAGATTTAATTCAAGACAAAAACCGAACGCCCTTTAACATTGGTCGAGCCATCGAGCTGAATGGCTTCAGTCCATCTGAAGCCCTGCCTCTGGCGGCAGGGTTAGCCCTCACCGTAGACAATTCCAAGGCTGTTTTAGCAGCCATCCTCGATTGGACAGGCGGACAGCCGTTTCTAACGCAAAAACTCTGTAAGCGAGTCGTCACCTCCGAAACTCCGGTTCCCGTCGGTCGGGAAGCCGCCTGGGTTGAACAGCAGGTGCGATCGCACTTAATCGACAACTGGGAAGCTAGCGATGAACCGCCTCATCTCAAAGCCATCCGCGATCGCCTCCTCCGAATTGGGCAACGTGGACAGGGCTTACTAGAAGTCTATCAGCAGGTATTGCACCGGGGAGAAATAGAATCGACTGATAATCCTGAACAAATGGAGCTGCGGCTATCGGGATTGGTGGTCAAACAGTCGGCCAAGCTGCGCGTCAGCAATCGCATCTATAGCGCAGTGTTTAATTTAGGTTGGGTGACAAAAGCCCTTACTGATTTGCAGGCAGATTTTATGCAGATCGTGGCCAGCCAAGAGCAAAAGCTGCTGTCAATGCTGAGCGTGATGGAAGGCAAAGACTTTGCCGATATTCTTTACGAAATTCTGGGTTCTATCACGCTGCGCATGGGTGAACTGCTGAATGTCGATCGCACCACAATTTTGCTGATCAACGAAGAGAAAAATGACATTTGGTCGATCATCGTGCGCCCTGAAGGGACAGACTGCCCAGAAATTCAAATCATTGCTAATAAAGGAACCGAAGCTCAGGTCACCAATATTCAACGGAAAAGGATTGTCAATACTCCCTTCAATCCGCAAGAAGCCACGTCTCCCTATCCCCAGAGCAGCCAGGATAGCTATCCCATTTATAACGAACTGGTGTTTCCCTTAACCAACAATCGGGAAAAAGTGGTCGCGGTGGTTCAGTTGGTGAACAAGTTAAAGCGATCGCCAGATTCCAGCGCCCCCCTAGCTGAACGGATTGATCTTCAGGGCTTTACCCGCTCTGATCAACGGCAGCTCGAAGAGTATGCACCAGCGATCGCTCGGATTTTGGCCCGCTGCCAGGACTGCTATAAACTCACCCAACAGCTGCAAATCTCAGAGGCGTTGACAGAAGCCACGCGACTCGTCTCTCAGAGCAGTCTGGACTCCAATGAGATTATTGGACGCGTCATGGAGGCCGCCAAGATCTTGATGAACGCCGATCGCGCCACACTCTGGCTCATTGAGTCTAACCAGCAGCAGCTATGGACTCAAATTCCGCTGGAGGGCGGCGGCTTTAAAGAACTGCGAATTCAAATAGGGCAAGGATTTGCAGGT
>DATNOY010000375.1:0-8385 GCA_036703495.1 Coleofasciculaceae cyanobacterium | reverse complement strand
TTGGGTTATTATCCCTCTGTTGGTTCTATTGGCTAGCTGTAGCCGTTCGCTTGTCTCTGAAATTCCGGTTCCTGAAACTCAGCCCCAAACTCAAACAGCTAATCCATCTCCACTGGATGTACCCACCCTACAAGTGGGTGAACTGTCATTGTCACAACTCAGCAATAGAGGCTGTGGGATGACGTTATGGAGAAAAGATCAGCGGGGCGATCGCTTTCTCTTGTTCAACGGGCTGCAGCCTAACGCCATGTCCATGTTGATTAACGGCAAACTGGTCCAGTTCGATCGCATTCAGTCCAGTGGACAAGCCTTCTACGGGCAGACCACCTCCCAAATTTTTCGCAGTCAGGACGGCACCACTACGGCTCAAGTGAACGTGAGTTTAGGAAAACTCGGGGAAATTGAGAGCGTTGCCGTCAAAGCAGGCTTTATTCGCGTGATTAAAGGAAACCAAGAAATTACCATCCCTGTGGTAGGAGATGCCGGATGCTAAAGCGGGTTCTCTCATTCAAAATCCCCACAACTTTTGTTCCAACTTTGCTGTAGATTTATAAAGATTGGGCAGGAAGGTCTGCTTTCAATAAAGCAAAGATTGCTGTTCAGGCTGGATTTATCGCGGGGGGGACAGAAAGAATAGTATGAGAATTCTGTTTGTTGCGGCGGAAGCAGTTCCCATTGCCAAAGTGGGAGGTATGGGAGATGTGGTCGGAGCCTTACCCAAGGTATTGCGAGCCATGGGGCATGATGTCCGAATTTTCATGCCCTACTACGGTTTCATCGCAGACAAAATGAAGGTTCCCAAAGAGCCGGTCTGGAAAGGTTCAGCGATGTTTCAGGACTTTAATGTCTACGAAGCGACTTTGCCTGGAACAGACGTCCCCCTCTACCTGTTTGGGCATCCTTCGTTTTCTCCACGTCGGGTTTACTACGGAGAGGATGAAGATTGGCGGTTTACGCTGTTTGCCAATGGCGCAACCGAGTTTTGCTGGAACTATTCTTGGCGACCTGAGATTGTCCATTGCCATGATTGGCATACGGGAATGATTCCCGTATGGATGCATGAGACGCCCGATATTTTTACCGTTTTCACGATTCATAATCTGGCTTATCAAGGGCCTTGGCGCTGGCGGCTAGAGCAAATCACCTGGTGTCCTTGGTATATGCAAGGGCACAACACCATGGCAGCCGCTGTGCAATTTGCGGATTTGGTAACTACGGTTTCTCCAACCTACGCAGAGCAGATTCGCACACCAGCCTACGGAGAACAGCTAGACGGACTGCTGTCTTTCATCGCTGGCAAGACGATCGGAATTCTGAATGGCATTGATCGAACGCTGTATAATCCTGCAACCGATCGCAGTCTTCCCCAAAACTTTACTGCCGATACCCTGGACAACCGAGCAGCCAACAAAGTCGCACTTCAAGAAGAGCTGGGTTTGGAAGTTAACTCGGGAGCCTTCCTCGTGGGCATGGTGTCGCGGCTGGTAGAACAGAAAGGCTTGGATCTTATTCTGCAGATGATCGATCGCTTCATTGCCTATACAGATGCTCAATTTGTGGTGCTGGGGACAGGCGATCGCTACTACGAAACGGAACTGTGGCAGCTAGCGTCGCGCTATCCGGGACGGGTCTCAGCCTATCTTTTACACAACGATACGTTAGCCCGTCGCATCTATGCGGGATCAGATGCCTTCTTGATGCCCTCTCGCTTTGAACCTTGCGGAATTAGCCAGCTGTTGGCCTTACGCTATGGCTGTGTACCTATCGTTCGTCGAACCGGCGGTTTAGTCGATACCGTGGAACATTTTGTTCCCGTTAATGAGACTGGAACTGGCTATTGCTTCGATCGCTATGAGCCTCTAGATTTGTTCACCTGTATGGTGCGAGCCTGGGAAGCTTTCCAGTTCAAGGCAGACTGGCGTAAGCTGCAGCAGCGGGGCATGGCTCAGGAGTTCGGCTGGGATAAGTCGGCAATCGAGTATATCAAAGCGTATCGAAAGGTTTTGGGCTTGCCAGAAGAGGCAGTTCAGCCTGCGGCCGATACAACCTCTACAGCTGAAAATAAGCATCCTGAGTTGGTTTAACAAGCCCCCAAAAAATAGATCAAGTATTCGGGACAACTAGCCGTTGTCCCTATTTTTTGTCGGGTTTTTCGCCAGTGGTGCGAACATGCATGACACGTTGCAGCAGGTCATACCAGAAAGAAGCTCCCATAGATAAAGCAATTCCCGTTACAAGCCAGCCAATCAGCCGTTGAAGAAACGGAATCGACCAATATCGATCGGCTGCCTCCTGCTCTTTTACGTTGACGGCATCCCAGCCAATAGGTAAGGGAATTTCATCAAGCACGCTGTTGACAGAGTTTTTAACGGTTTCTAGGCGGGGTTGAGTTTTTCCATTGGGATCGGCAGCAGCAACCGGAGCATTTTGTTCCCCGATTTGATCAGCCGCTTGGGTCACCGCTTCCCGCAGTAGACTGTCTTTAGCCAGCCGGTGAACCATATGCAGCGTATCTGCATTGATGAGAATAGCTACCAAAAAACCAATTAAAATGGCAATTCCCTTAGCGTTGCGTCTGTATACTCCAGTTGCCCGCTGCATAGATTGATTGAACCAATTGGCTACCTCAGCTTCTAGTTGACGAACTCCTTCTTCTAGCCCAGTGGTTTTAGTCCGGGTCTGTTCCGCTAAAGAGAGTAAATTTTGCTTTAGGTGCTGGGGCAAATCGCTAATTTGCTTTAACAGCTCAGGATGTTTTTGATCCAGACTATCCATGATTTCCAGCAGCCAAGGCGATAGATCGGTTGTGTTGTCAGCCTCTTTCTGCAAAATTAGGCGCAGCACTTCGGTTACTGTTGGCTCTAGTTGAGGGCGGAGGATAATTTGTTTAACGTAAGGTAAACGTTTGCGAATGATAGACTGGCAGTGATGATCGCCCTCTAATAACGTTTCGGTATTGTCGATAAATTGAATGAGTTGCTGGGAGATCTGTTCAAGACTTCTAGAGAGCGGGATTCTACCGCTAGTAAAATCATCCAAACTATCATCTAAGTTCCATTGCAAATGTCTAAATTCACTTTCTAACAGCGAGTCATCTCCTAAGCTGTTTCTCAAGTCGGCAAGAATAGCTTTCAGCAAAAGTATTTTTTCTTCACTAAACTTTTTAACGGTTAACTCACTAATTTTTTGGCTGAGTTGTCCAATATTTAGCTTTTGTAATAATGCCACCGAAAAAGCTTCTGCCGGAATGTAGGAAGGGCCGCTTTTTTGTTGACCAAATATATTTCGGGTTCCTGTTACTCTGTAGTAAAAATCCGACAGCGTATGCACAATCTGGCGAAAGGCTGTTGCCAGTGGCCCCTTGGCTTCTTGATTCAGCGATCGCAGGAGGGGACTGTCATAAAGTTCATCTGTAAACTTTTGATACAGTGGATCGTCAACATTATCTCCAGTTAACAAATTCTCGATTGACCGTTTGAGATGCTCGGCGCGCCATTGCAGCAGGATGGTGATCAACTCTTGAATCTCGGAAGTCAGCAGGCTCAGAATGAGATATGTGAAGACTAAACCAATGGCAATTTCGAGCACTACAGGTAGGTTCATCCTTCAGCAGACTCCTGACGGTTGAAAAAAGTTAAACCAATGCTGCGACATTGAATCATAGCTCATCCATAATATTTTACGGTTATGGAAATACCCCTATAGTTCACTCAAATAGTTCACTAAAAAGGGGGTTGAGTTAGTTTATCTCTAACTCAACCCCCTTAAAAGCAAGATAGGTTCTACACACCTGCTCTATTTTGTAGGCTATGCCCTTAAGCCCAAAGCCTTGTGTCTCAGAATACAGCTAGCCTATACAAATTCCAGAACTCCTGGCGCGTGTTCTTGCGGCTTTGTCTTGTCGCGGGCATGAGCAAGCGCCGAGTTAAGGTTGGGCATCTCTTGGTGGCAATGAGAGCAGAACCAATAAATATTCCCATGCCGAGCATGGCGTAATAGCAGCTCAGAACAACAAGGACAAGCGTTTAATGTATTCATAAATTTCCTTTGACAGGATAAATTGAGATAAAAAAGTGTTGTGAATGCTGAGCGTTAAGAGGCGAGTTTTTAAGTTTTAAAGCAAAACATTACAGTCCTAAAACAGAGCATACAAGGCTTAACTGAATTGCCTGTGATTCATTGATCCTAAACTGGATCTTAGCCCCTCCTATCTCTCTAAAGATTGATCCCCGAATAGTTTAGAATGCTATGAAATTAAAGTTAACAACAGAAATTTTTGTGAGACAAAATGTTTATTTCAAAAGTTTGCTTAAATTAAAGTCGTATGAGCCGCAGTTGTCACCGTTCTAAAATTGATCAGGCTGACATAAATTTCCGCATGGCAATATGCGAAATACCAGCCTCGTCAAATTCATCACCATAAGCTTCAAACCCTAGCTTTTCGTAAAACTCTCGCGCCTGAATTTGAGCATTGAGCCTTAACTCTAGAATGTTTTGACAATTGGCAAAATTGATTCCAGCTTTAAGCAGCTCTCGCCCAATTCCTTGTCCTCGGTAGTTGGCTAATACCGCCATCCGCTCTAGCTTGGCAACTTGGTCACTCAGCCGACGGATGCGGGCCGTCCCGACAGGCAAGCCTTCGCAGTAAGCAACGATGTGCGGGATAGATTGATCTAACCCATCAAAGTCTAATGCTGGCTCTACCCCTTGCTCCTGTTGGAATACTAAGGAGCGAATCATTTGAATAGGCTGCTTAGCCTCCTCAAATAAAACCACTTTTACCACTAGATCACCCATCCAGTGCCTTAAAACCTCCCACATTAAAAGATAGAGATGCAGTTCATTGCATCTCTATCTTGAGCAACTCAAATCAGTGTAAAAGCCTACCTTCTGCAGAAATACCGTGAAATCACCTAATTCTTTTAGCAAAGCTAAAGTTAGTGCTAAGTTCGGTTTTGGTAGTTGGCTTTACAGGTAGACAAAATCCGTTGATCGTTGCTACTCAAAGCATTGATCCGGTGAAACCCTTGCAGACTTACAGGGGCAACTGCCTCGTTCCCGACCATCGCTACAGGTGTAGTGGTTTCTAAAGCAACAGAGTAAGGATGTAGGCTTTGCTCGTAACTATCTACAACAGTGAGTGCAACTTTATCTGCCTCTAGGCTGCCATAGAAGCAGTCAAAGGACGATCGAGGCATGTAGAATGCACCCACAACTTTACCTTGATTTACCTGAAACACCATGTAGGCTGAACCAATCTGTTCTGCAGAGGCAGATTGTCCATATAGGTAAGTACCATCTGCTAGCGGGCGCACAGCGGTGGCGGCCGGTGAGGAGGGCTGAGACGGGGCAGTTTGCACTTCAGCATTAGCCGGGAGAGCGGCTAATCCAACGACGGCTAAACCCGTACTCAGAAACAGACTGGTCGCGGATCTCTCGAGCCGTTTTGCCAAAGTGCGCCACGGGCTGGATGTATTGGCAGATAAGTTAAACACCGCAGATTCCTCCGTCTGTATCAAAAATAACCGAAACAGGTGAATAGCTTTTACTCTACTGGAGAGAACGTCCCTGTTGAGCTGCCATTCAGAAAGACTTTACACAAGCGCTTTACACAGCCTTACAGTCCTATAAAATTAGGCTTGTCAAAGAGTGTTAACTGCACTCTTTGGTGTCTATTAAGGACTACAAGATTGCTTAGCTCAATTCCAGAAAACTAATTCGATTTTTTGAAGGGCGATCGCTTCAAAGAATTTCTCATCCAAGTTTTAATCGGCTTGTTTCAACAGATTACAGTTAATCCTCCTAGCTTCGCTTCACCCTTTTGCACGATACGTTCGGATGATTTAGGTAGAGATTAGGAGCAGGGATTAAATAAAACTTTAATTAGGGGTAGAAGCACTGCCTTTGCTTAAGAATTTTGCTTTCAAACTTCCATGGAATTGCAAATAGAAAAGGTGGGAGCGATAACCCTATCTTTCCCATAGCAATTTTCAACTAAGTCAAGCTCAAATTATTTTTTGAAAACCCAAACAAAAAAGGCAGGGAAACCTGCCTTACCAACTATTGAGCCCTACGAAACCGCTTTTAGCTAATCCTTGATCTTAGCTCTAAAAGTTAGCTGGCTAAATATCCTCGAACATTGGCCTTACGACGGCGCAGATGATCAAGAGCTTGCCGCTCTAACTGGCGAACGCGTTCACGGCTAATATTCATCCGTTGACCTACTTTAGCCAGAGACAGCTCATTGCCATCTACCAGACCAAATCGGAGTACAAGCACTTCGCGCTGCTGGGGAGTAAGTTCAGCTAGCATCCCTTCTAAATCTTGGCGCAAAGATTCTTGAGTCGCATAGATCTCAGGAGAAGCGTTTTCGTCTTCTAGCAGGTCTTGTAGCTCTGTGTCTTGGTTGTCGCCAATCCGCAGCTCCAAAGAAACCGGCTGGCGTGCCATCATCAGGTATTCCCGAATTTGGCTAGGTTCTAGCTCTAACGCTTCGCCAATTTCGGCTGGATTAGGGCTACGACCCAGTTGCTGAGTCAGCTCACGCTGGACTTTCTTAATTTTGTTTAGCTTCTCAGTAATGTGGATAGGCAAGCGGATCGTCCGTGCTTGCTGGGCGATCGCTCGGGTAATGGCTTGGCGAATCCACCAATAGGCATAGGTTGAGAACTTATAGCCTCGGATCGGATCAAACTTTTCAACCCCACGCTCCAAACCTAGCGTTCCCTCTTGGATCAAATCCAGGAACTCTAAATTGCGCTTTTGGTACTTCTTAGCAATGGCTACGACAAGCCGCAGGTTGGCAGCAATCATCTTCTGCTTAGCTCGTTGCCCCAAGCGGATGATTTGAGTTAGTTCAGCAGGACTCATTTCTGCTGCTGCTGCCCATTCATCCTCAGTCGGCTGGCGATCGAGCTTTTCAGCTAAGCTCTCTTTCAGTTCCAGCAAGGGCATCATCTGCTGAACCTGCTTACCATAAACAATTTCTTGCTCATGGGTGAGCAGCGGCACACGCCCGATCTCATGCAGGTAGGTACGCACCATGTCTGCAGTAAACGTCGGCTTGCTGGCTTTGCCCTTGGTGGTTTTGACGTCGATATTTACAGTTGGCATAGGGCTACAGTGGACTCCTTATAGCAGGACTATTAGAAATACGGCACCTTGGGAACTTCAGTTTCCCAATGGTAGAGCTATAGAATGCTCTATGATTTGTAGAGTGACTTTAGCGATAGAGCTTGGATGAGCAGTCTATAAACAAAAGGCTGAGGGAAGCAAGAGCTAAAACAACGAAACAAAAATAATTGAACTAATATGGACTGGTAATATCTGTTTTCGAGAGTGGAAAGGATGCTGTAAGCAGATGAATGACGGTGATTGAATACTAATGATCAACGCTCTCGCAACCCTTTGCCGCACAGAACGCTTGCTAGACCTAAATTTTCCCTGAGAACTGCAGACGGGTCACGCGGTAGTAGCGATTACACCTGAAGGGTGATAGGTTTGCCAACCTATCCATTCGCTCAAATGTAGAGTGACGCGCGTGAAAGCCGAAATCATTACGAGTTCATCTTTATTACATAGTAATATAAGTTTAGACCTCCGTAAAGCATCCGTCACTCATCCAACCGGGTGAACTGTTATAAGCACTTGCGCTGACCCGATGCACCAACCCGTTTTTACAGAGCAGCTTCAAGCTGTTCGGTCGAACCTTAAGTAAAGTTAGGTTTAGACTGGATGCCTGCCATACTAAAAGCCTATCCGAAACCTTAACCCGATCGCTCAACCCTAGGTGGGGCAAGCACTGCCTTCCTACAAAATGGATATTCGGATAAGCTCTAGACGCTTGTAGTACAAGATGAGTCTTAGGCAAAAGGATTTGCGCCTTCAATTATCATGCAAGATTCATCAAAACTTTAGGTACGGACAACCCAGAGGGAAAACCGAACCTAGAATCCTAAATCTGCCTTGGCTGCTTCAGCAGCTCGAAACAGAGGTTCGTTAGGCATTGTTTCCCAGGTGGGATCGCCAATGGCTGAGTAGAAGGTATCGTCGTAAGGGCGGGTGCGGATGACAACAGGCATGGGAACCGCATGACCCAAGATCAAGGCTTGTTGCTTAGAGTCTAATTTTGCCAACACCGATCGCAAGGCTTGCCCCCCGGAAACTCCGGTAAAGATCGCATCAATATCTTTTTCGTCGTTTAATAAAGCCGTGATGCGTGTGCCCACCTGAGACATGACCTCATTATCAATACCTGAAGGACGCTGATCCACAACCAGTAAGGTGACGAAGTATTTCCGCATCTCCCGGGCAATTGTCCCAAAAATCGTTTGGCGCACCGTGCTGGGATCTAGGAAGCGATGGGCTTCTTCAATTGTAATCACC
>DATNOY010000374.1:0-4659 GCA_036703495.1 Coleofasciculaceae cyanobacterium | reverse complement strand
ATGGTTTTTGAACAGTTTATTTTTCTCCAGTACCATCTTTACCCTGAAGTTTCGTAAGGATAAGCAGCATGCAGTCACGCTGAGTTGCGTTTATCATGTCATTTCAGCTTTGCTGGTTATCGGGCTCTGGTTCGTAGGCTGGTTATCGCCGATGACCGCCTTTGGCTTTAGCGTAGTCTTGCTGAAGTTTGGCATCATTTTTTGGCAAAAAAATTGGTACTGTACGACCAAAATCCAATTTATTGCCCTGCTGGAGACTATCTCAGCATCCGTTTTTCTAGCGATCGTAGCCTTGTCCGTTTTGCCGGCTCATCTACCTGTAGACTAACGCTCGTAGACTAAAATCTGAAGACTAACACCCGACGAGGTTTTAAGGACAGCAGGGTTGACCATCAAGGCAAGGATAGCTTGAGGGGAGGATGGGGTGAGTTCATAGATAAAACCTGATGCTAAACATCGTATGTTAAGTGAGCTAGATTGTCCGGAGCTTTATAAAAAATTATGAATTCATATTAAAGAAGGGTTAAAAGGTCTTTTTGAGGAGCAGCTAAGTCGCTCAAATCGTTATTTCAACACTGGTTACTTTATGAAACCTCAAAACAACCTCGCGATCGCCTCATCTTCAAGTGTTGCTCATCTGAAACCGAGCAGGAGTCTCTTACAGCCTCCTGCCTGTCGGGTGAGAGAACCCCAGTTTACTCAGCAGGAGTTGACTGCTGATCAAGCTTTACAGAGGCTCATTTCGGGTAACAAGCGATTTATCAACCAGCAATCTATCAACCCAGATCATTTAACTCGGTTAGAAGAAGTAGCACAAAAACAAACGCCGTTTGCTACGGTATTGGGTTGTTCAGATTCTCGCGTTCCGCTTGAAGTCATCTTTGACCAAGGGTTAGGCGATCTCTTTGTAATTCGTGTGGCTGGTAATATTGTCACTCCCACAGAGTTGGCAAGCATTGAGTATGGAACGTCTGTTCTTAAAACAAAAGTGTTGCTTGTATTAGGTCACGGCAGCTGTGGTGCGGTGAGTGCTGCCCTGAAAAGTGGTCATCTCATGGGGCAAATGAACACGTTGATTGATTCCATTCAACCGGCGATCGCTCGTTCAGCCAAGCAGCCTGGCGATCGATTGGAGAATGCTGTTCGAGAAAATGTTTTTCTGCAAATGGAACGGCTAAAAGAATCGGCTTTGATTACTCAACTGCTGAATGAGAGGAAAATTAAGCTAGTCGGTGGATACTTTGATCTAAAAACTGGAAAAGTATCTATTTTCAATGTGCTTACTTCTCAAACCTCTACTATTCGAGTGAACCGGCTTTATGCATTCTAAAGGTCGTTTGCTGACGGCAATTTAATTTACTTAAAAACACTGCTCAAAATATCTCCCCATTCGAAGGATCAGATGCTGCAAGCCAAAATTCTTAACCTGAGAACTGATGAATTTCGGGAGATTATTTTATCGCCGGAATTAAATCCTTGTGGCGAATGTATTATTGGACGACATCCTAATTGTGATCTCATTTTAGATAGTCCGGAAGTCAGCGACTTTCATGCCAAAATTGTCTGTCACAGTGGGGAATATTTATTGAGCGATCTGAATAGCACTCAGGGGTGTCGTCTAAATAATTACTCCCTGCAATTGAACGAAAACTATATTTTAGAGAGAGAAGACGCCCTATATATTGGCAATTTTCTTTTCCTAATTCAGGAAATTGAGTGAACGTATCACGGTCGAGACCTCAGCCGAACAGGAACCTCTGTCGGGAGGCGCAACCAGCAATTCTCCTTTTGGCATTTCAGCTAGTGTTGAGCGGGATAGCCAACTCTAAAGCTTCAAGCATGAAAGTGAGCAGGTGATCCCAACTGTCGAAATAGAGGTATCGGGTTAAAGCCCGCAAATCCCCTTAAAGCAGCGGTGGCGCAAGATGGTTTTAACGCCAGTCGTCCTACGCTAATGGAGTTTGGCGATCGCATCTACTCCTACTCAGCCTACTCAACGAGCGTTAGAGTATAGCAGTTACCGGTCTTTGGTTAATCCTATCGATTCATTCTTGGAAGATGACCCCCATGGCAGATCAACACCCTCTGCTTTTACGAGCCGAACAAATTGCCGCAAATCTGCAAGGCTTTTCTCATCCTTGGAATCCTAACTCTGAGCTATCAGGAACTCAGTTGGGACAAACTGTTGGACTACAGCGCACAGGAGTGAGCTTTGTCAGAGTTCCTCCCGGCAAGGAATCGTTTATCTATCATTCTCACCAGCGTGAGGAAGAATGGATATATATTTTGTCAGGGCATGGCGTGGCAGAAATAGATGGAACAGAATTTGAAGTCGGTGCTGGAGACTTCATGGGATTTCCGACCCCTTCCGTTGCTCATCATCTCAGAAACGCAGGAGATGAAGATCTGGTGTATCTGATGGGAGGAGAGAATTTGGATGTCGAAATTGCAGAATTTCCTTATTTAGGGAAACGGATGATTCGACGAGGGAAAGCGATCGAAATTTATGATTCTTCCGATGCTAAACCCTTTGAACCGCTGGATACATGAGGATGATGTTTCCTGAAATTCATATGGACTTGGCTCCATGACCGATCGCCCAATATTTCAAGCAGCTTTAGGGACATAGATAGCGCAAAAGACAAACAGATTCTCAAAATAGCATTGAGCCTATTTTGTAAGAAGGGCTACCATTCTATCTCTATTGAAGACTCTATTGAAGAGATTGCTCGACAGGCAGAAATTTCTAAAGGGCTGCTCTATCACTACTTCAAGAGCAAAGCGGAAGTGTTGGGAGCACTGGTCGATATTCGCATATAGTGAGTTAAGCGCAATTCCTAAATGAACAAACGCCGCTCCAGAAAATAGTTTTCTCTAGTCTTTCGGTGAATCGCTTTCACTGCTGCTTGGTGAGCCTGAACCTGTGGTTTTTGCTCCAGATTTATTGTTGAGCCAGGGATTTCAGGGCTTGATCCTTCATAGGGCAGGTATCTCAGAATATGAATATAGAACATTTAATTTTCTCCGTCTGTATGGATTTTCTAGCATAACGATCGATTTCTTAATCCACTTCACCCAATAAGGTGAAACGAAAATTGCTCTTTCCTTAGAGATCGCCGTCCTCAATCAGTCCTGAGAAAATCCAGAAGGCTTGGGGGAAGTCCACTAGGCAGAGGCACTGCCCTTTCCATCTCTGCTCACAGCTGCCTTGGGATTGCTATATGTTCCATGATGTTTTCGTCATGGAGAATAGTTTGCGACGCGTCCGAGTGCAATCTTATGAAGATTTTAGTTACAGGTAGCAGTAGCCATTTGGGCGAAGCTTTAGTCCGCACCTTGCAAATGACAGATCATCAGGTGATCGGTGTTGATATTGTGCCTTCAAACTTCACTAGCAAAGTTGGCTCGATCATCGATCGAAATTATGTTAGACAATGCATGACCGGGGTAGACGTAGTTCTTCATACAGCAACCCTGCATAAACCGCATGTTGCCACACAGAAAGAAGCTTGAATAGGGGCATGGAGATCTCTTGTTTCAGAGCTTAGAGATCCCTCGAAATTGTCCAACTGAATTGCCCCAACGGTACCACCGGGAATTTCCGTCTACTTGTTAAAAACGAATTTTTCTATGCTCCTAGCTCAGTCATGCTGTCAGATCGCAATTTAAGAGCGTGCCCCAAGCTGAGAACATCATGGCTCCACTCAGGCAAAATTAAGGTCATGATAATTTCTTCAATGCTGTTGACCCAGCACAAAACAATTGCGCCCCAAAGCCAGCTTGCTTGGGCAAAGCCAAACAATCCTACCACGGCAATGAATAGAGCGATGCCCCAGGCTTTGGCGGTGTAGGTATGGAAGCTCGGAAACTTGCCAAATTTGGTCAAGCTGCAGGCAAATAGAGCCATCTGTGCAGCGATCGCCAGCAGTAAAGGCGTGTGAAACTGAGTAATTGCACTGGGATGAACCAGCCAGGTGCTCAGGGCAACGCAAAGGTACAAGCTGATGTCTGCCCAACTGTCGGCTTGTCGGAGGTGGACAGTGCTGCTGCCTAGTTTCCGGGCAATGATGCCATCAAAAATATCAGAGAGAACTGCAATGGTATAGCCTACGATAAAGCCAGTCCCTGTGCTGCCATTGAGTGCATCTAGCAGCAGCAAGGGGGCGATCGCAAACCGCAGAGCCACCAACATCCAGGGAATCATTGTCAATTTCAGCATGGAATTTCTACAAGATAGGGAGCATAGCGACAGGCGGTTTCAGCATGAAGTCTGAAAATTCATAGCTTTAATCTTGTTAACACAGCAGCAACCCCTGCTTGAGAATCTGATGTAGCAATTAAAAAAGCGCCCCCCTGAGGAAGCGCTTTTCTAATTGCCGATTAGGTTAGAAATTAACCGTTGATGGCAGGAGCAGAGATGGCAACCGGAGTCGCTTCACCTGCAGCCAAATCAAGCGGGAAGTTGTGAGCATTGCGCTCATGCATCACTTCCATCCCCAAGTTGGCACGGTTCAAGATGTCAGCCCAGGTGGACACCACTCGACCCTGCGAGTCGATGATGCTCTGGTTGAAGTTGAACCCGTTCAGGTTGAACGCCATCGTGCTGATGCCCAATGCCGTCATCCAGATGCCTACTACCGGCCATGCACCCAACAAGAA
>DATNOY010000373.1:0-5537 GCA_036703495.1 Coleofasciculaceae cyanobacterium | reverse complement strand
GCGGGTGTAGGGGTAGCGATTCTACCAGACAGTGTTCAAAAGCTCCAACGTCAAGGAGTTGTATATCGCACGTTGCAAGACATGCCGCTCATTCGACAAATCGCAGTGGTATGGCGACGAACCGATTTGAAAGACTTGTTGAAGCCAGCATCTGCTGATTCGATCTTGCTGAGGCAATTTCTTAGAGTAGTTCAAGCGGCAACAGAGAAGGAAAGTCTCTCAAGACAATAATCAGTCATTGTCGTGAATAGAGATTCATGTGGGGTGTTCAAAATAGGATTAGTATATCTCTAAAAATATATTAAGTTGATTTATTCAACAATGAACTACCCCGCCGCAAGCGGACGGGGTATCAGAATCAAAAAAGAGACAATTGCTCATCTCGGTGCAACTTGAGGTAGTCGTTGCCCTGATTTTTCACATAGTTCGCAATCATTCCTTCGTCTCCATGCTTGCCAACCGTACTTGCAAAATAACCGTCGCTCCAAAACTCACCACCCCATAACTGTTGCTTGACATGCGGGCAGCGCTTGAATACCTCTCGTGCAGTCAAGCTCTTGAGCATCGTTACCAGTTTCGTCACGCTGTACGTTGGCACCGACTGCACTAAAAAATGCACATGGTCTTTGTCTACGCCAATTTCTACAAACTTAATCTCGTAGCGCTTCTCGATATCTAGGCACACGTCTTTCAAGACTGCATCAACTTGTTCGTCGAACACAGCCCGTCGATATTTTGCAGGAAACACCAAATGGTAAAGCAAAACCGTAACGTTATGACTTTTATGAACGTACTCACTCATAGCCACATCTTACGCCGCAAGCGGCGGGGAATCCACCCTTGAGAGATTGAAGGATTATGGACAGATGTACGAAATTTTTTGAGACCCTTCAAAGGAGTTCACAAGGACTACTTAAGCGGTTACATTGCCATTGTTGAGTTTAATCGGAATCTGAAACGCTTGAATCCAGCCTTTATGTCCTCACTTGTTTCCTTGCACACTTTTCGTAGATGAGCCAAATTCTTTATGTGGTTCTTTAAAGACATCTACTGCCAACTAGCCATTAGATTTTTTCATTGCTAGTCCCCTAGCAACACCCGAATAGCTCTTAAGGGGTTCGCAATTAAATAACATCCCAATCAATTAGGGAGAATGGTGATATCCCATTTGGGTAGCGTTTCAGACCGTTGCCAGAAGGGGAGATAATTTGCTAACTCCTCAGCCAACACCTTAACCCCTTTTTCATAAATGCCTTCAACCAAAAAAACCACCGGAGCCATTGCTTTCCACCTCATGTGACTGGTCCATTGAACTGCCGCGTCTACCGAATCCAAGATGGCTCCATTCCAATAATGCTCAAGCGCTGCCCAGCATCGTTCAATTGCATTGTATTTGCTGTGATAAGGCGGGTAGTAAATCAATCGAATCGGAATCGAGATTGTTTGGGCGAGTTCAACCATGCGTTTAATGAACTGGGTACGGTCACTGCGAGTCGCGGGTCCGCCATCTAAATTGATCACCCATTCTGCAACCTCAGGGTAATAGTCTTGATTATCCTGCCACCACCACTCCAAACAATCGGCAATAAAATCGCTGGTTTCAGCGGATTGACCGAAGTAAATCGACAACTCGTCGTTGTCGAGATTGAGAATGCCAAAAGGGACTAACACCGACTGCCACTCACTATCGTGATCGTCAGCTTTTTTGACCTCTAGAGTGCGATCCTTGCCATTGCGCGACAGATTACCAATCTTGACTTTGGCTTTGGTGTCAACCCTGAGCCTCAAGGACTTCGGATTGGCATCAGCACGTTGATTCTCCTGCTCAACATTGTCGAAGATGGCATCGGTTTGAGCGATCTTCTTCAAGGGTTTGACTTTTTGTGTTTTTTTAGGCGATATCCCATGCGATTGAGAACGGCTCCAATGGTTTGACGCGAAGGCAGTTGCTCCTCATCGTACGCCTTTTGCTCAACCAAGGCTTCTCGGACGGCTTGGGCACTAATGCGAGCATATAAGAAGGTCGATTGAAATTTCGGATCGGCTTGGGCTTGTCGGTCCACTAAGCTTGCAATGTCAGCTTTCAAATTGACCAACACCACTTCGCTTTTGTGCCGCCCCCTGGCTCGATAGTTATCTACACAAGTGATTCCACTGCGACGCTCATGCAAACCCAGTTGTACACTCGCTCGATTCCACCCTAAAACGGTTTCCGTTTTCCGAGCTGAACCATCAAAATAGTCCTCAGCAACTTTTGCCATAAAGTCTCGCTTGCGGTGCCCAGTCAGCTTTCGAGCAGCATCTTTCAGGGTTGCTTTAATCTTGTCGTCGAGCATAGTAAGGGGATTACCGTTCTAGAGATCCTCAGCCATGAGAGGGATATTCCCGCTCTGCTCCTTCTAGAATGACTGGTACTTTATTTGTTTGCAAGCCCCTTAGTTAGGATTTCCAGGGAAGCGGCGATCGATAGGGATTCTCCCGCATATCCAGCACCTCCCAAGTCACAGGGTTGACTTGTCCTGTAATAGGGATGTTGTAGCGTTGTTGTAAATCTCTCACCGCAGACTCTGTAGTCGCGCCAAATATACCATCAACAGCAGCACCGCTCGGATTTCCCAACCTGACTCCAGCAGCAGGTAAGAAACCATTATCTAAGAGAATTTGCTGCAACATTTGTACCTCTCTACCGCGATCACCCCGTCTTAGGGTTGGCAACGCAAGATCCGTGTAGGCGGTTGCAACGAGAATCGGAGATTGTTGAGGTGGAGGGGTGGCGATCGCTGGGTGCGTTCGTAAACCCCCAATCAATCCTGTCACTGTGATGATTGATAGAGTAGTTTTAGCGAGCATCGCAGTGATTCTAGAAGTTAATCGTCGTGTTGTGGTTAATTTCATCCTCTTTCTCTTGTTTGTCGCTATGAATGATTTGCATCGCGTTAGCGAACCTGTTTTGGGGGTATTTCTTAGTGACTTGCAGCAATCATAGCTGCCATTAACTCTGTCATTTTCCAGCGTCCGGTATAGCGAATGTTGTTGATAAATAGGGCTGGAGCCGTTGTTACTCCACTGTGCAATCCACCTTCGATATTTTCATTAATGCGATCGATATGCACATGTTTAGACAAGTCTTTGAGAAACCGAGGAATATCAAGTCCCAAATCATTGGCATACTCGATAAGGTAGCCGTTCTCTAACTTCTGTTGATGAACAAATAAAGTATCGTGCATTGACCAAAACTGTCCTTGGGCAGCGGCGGCTTCAGCAACTTCGGTGGCTCGTTGAGCATGAGGATGAATTTGTGTTTGCGGAAAATGACGGAAGACAAAGCATAAATAATCGTCTCCAAAAGAAGCACTCAGCTCTTGTTTGATCCGTTTAATCAGCTTGTAAACGTCCGCACTTCTAGGGTCTTGATAGTCTCCATACATCACCAGCACGACCTTTGCACTCAGCACACCTTGCATCCAATCTTGGGTTGAAGGGGGTACAAGTAAGGGACTGTGACTACGATCGTCGTTCATTTTTTTATATCTGCATCAGGCAGCAACACTTTGGACAAGTCTGACAGAAAAGCTTTCCTGTCAAAAATTGTCCGAACTATTGTTCTATAGAACCCCTAACGATTTCATCTGACATTGATTGCACCCAGAGTCGCGGCTGTTTGAACGGTGAAAATTGCCTTGGAAACTGCTTTGCCGACCAACTCCTCTCTTGCGATCGCTCTAATTCGCGATCGTGCTTCAGGACGTTCTTCAGGTCTGAACACCGCATCGGTCAGGTGAGAGGCTTGCATCAAACTAATCAATGCTGCCATCCGAGAATCCAGTCCAACCCCCTCTAACACGGCTGCACGAACTTGCTGGACAGTCTCGCGTTGAATGGATTCATCGGTTAGAAAATATCGCTGCGTTGGGAACAGTCCAAGAATGCGTTGCTCTTGTCGTTCTAAAACCCCTAAATCACCTAAACTCTGCAACACAATCGTTTGAATGCCCAGGTATCTTCGTCTCCAGCGAGTCACCCAGAACCTTGCAGTTCGAGGACGAGATGATGCCAGAACCTCACTGAGGCGTTGATCTAAGAATTCATTGCCTGTGTTGCCTGCGGTGGCTTGCCCGTGCGAAGCATGTATCGCACTGAGCACACGATTGTCGTTGTCGATCTCAAGTTTGCCTTGCAGGACTAAGTCTAGTAATAAAGAACCGACCAAGCCATATGCGAGCGCCGCGTACCAAGAGAAGCGAGTTTTCCCAGTTTGGGGATTGAGTGCAAGAAGGATTAAGTCCTGTGAAAGATATTGCATGATGAATTCCTTTCGCATTGAGCAATTGTTATAGCTCAGTAACAGCAGCACCGAATCGTGTTGGATCTGTAGCGATGGAAGTAGAGATCCTAGATTTATCTCCTGACTGCATGACTGTTTGCATAAATTCAATATAGGAAATTGCCTTCAGTCCGTCGTCTACAGTGGGTTGAATTTTTTACAGTACAAATTGATAGAGTAGCCCTGCGATCGCAAGATAGAAGATTGATTATAACTTAAGTTAGAATCCGAATTCGATCGAAAGTACACCCTACAAACTGACAATACCGCGCTTAACCGCGACAATCACAGCCTGGGTGCGATCGCTCACATCTAACTTATTCAAAATTCGATTAACATGGGATTTAACCGTGCCTTCGCCGATACTCAAAGCAGCCGCAATCTCAGCATTACTCATTCCCTGTGCCAGTGAGCGGAGTACTTCTAATTCTCTTTCACTCAGTTCTGGATTGCTGAGGCGCTGTACCAACTTTGCTCCCACATCGGGTGGAATATATTGCTGCCCCCGATGAACGGTACGAATCGCATTCAGAAGCTCGTCCGGTTCAGTTTCTTTCAACAGATATCCTTTGGCTCCTGCCTGTAATCCCCGATAAATATCTTCGTCACTATCATACGTAGTCAGTACAATAATTCGAGCAGATTTAGCGATCGCACAAATTGCAGCAATGGCGGCAACTCCTTCCACGCCCGGCATTCGCAGATCCATCAGCGTGACATCCGGTTGGTGTTCCTCAAATAAAGCGATCGCCTGTTCACCATTTTCGGCTTGGGCAATCACCTGCATCTCTGGGTCACGGTTAATAATTGTGGCTAGTCCTTGCCGAAAAATAGCATGATCGTCTGCAATCAGAACCCGAATGGTTATGGCTTGGCTCATCGTGACGCTACTCCCGATTGACGGTGACAATCATCTCTGTTCCTTGTCCGGGTTGACTCCGAATCGTGAGTTGTGCGCCGATACGCTCTGCTCGCTCGCTCATGCCGAGTAAGCCAAATCCCTCAGAGCATGGAATACTTCCAACCCCAAAGCCTTGTCCATTGTCTTTCACGCGCAAGCAAAACTGATCGCGATCGTAGGCTAGCTCCACTCGGATTTCGTCAGCATGAGCGTGTCTAATCGCATTGGTTAATGCCTCCTGCCCAATCCGTAGCAGGTTACTCTCGACTTCAGTCGGTAGAGCATACACTGCACCCTCGATCTCATAATGCA
>DATNOY010000372.1:0-8026 GCA_036703495.1 Coleofasciculaceae cyanobacterium | reverse complement strand
AGCCGCGCGGAATACGGCTTTTAAAGATAATCTAGCTTTAGCCGAGTGCCCATCGCTCTATAGCGCTTGATGAAAACCGGGATATTCTGTGCGCGCAATTGCGAACCGCTGTAAAAGCGCAGAAACCGGGTTGCCTTGGCCAAGTCCTGGTCGGACAAACGGACAAGGAACCCAGTTTCTCAACAGAACACAAATGCTCAATGCTTTAGAAGAAGGCTGGACGGTGGCGAATCAAGCTGAGGAACTCCTCACGGGTTTTGGGATCATCCTGGAAGACGCCAATCATGGCGCTGGTTACCGTCCAAGACCCTGGCTTTTGCACGCCGCGCATGGCCATACACATGTGGGTAGCTTCCATGACGACTGCAACGCCTTGCGGCTCTAGAATTTCTTGAATAGCTTCTGCCACTTGTCGGGTCAGACGTTCCTGCACCTGCAAACGGCGAGAATACATTTCCACAATCCTGGCCAGCTTGCTCAGCCCCACCACTTTTTGATTGGGGATGTAGGCTACATGGGCTTTGCCCATAAACGGCAGCATGTGATGTTCGCAAAGGCTAAACACATCGATATCGCGCACCAGCACCATTTCGTTGTGCCCTTCATCGAAAATGGCACCGTTCACCAGTTCTTCCAGCGATTGATTGTAGCCGCTGGTCAGAAACCGCATTGCTTCCGCAACCCGCTTCGGCGTTTTTAGTAACCCTTCCCGCTCCGGATCTTCGCCCACGCCCAAAAGCATGGTGTGCACTGCCGCCATCATCCCCTCTTGATCCACGGGAGGAGGCGTTTGAGGTTTGGCTTCGCGGCCGTGACTGGTAGCGCGATCGGGGCGAGGCTGAAGGGATTTAGCGGATTCGGATTGACCGCTTTGTAGATCAGAGCTGGCTAAATCAAGGGTTTGCGATCCACCCTGAGCGCTATCTTGAGCGGCGCTAATACTACCAGCACTGTTGGTTCCATTAGAAGAAGCAATAGTCATAACCTGGATGAAACTCCAAAGAAAAATTCAAAACAAACTGGTTTTCGGCATGATCTAGAGCGCACCGGCACTAGGCATGACAATGAGTTCTTCGATGACTGCCTGGGGTGGAAGCAGGGCAGCATGAAGAATGGACTGGGCGATCGCTTCCGGAGGCAACATTTGGGAGCGATCGAAATCTGCTTGTACCGTGTCGGTATCCCAGATTGGGGTGTTGGTGGAGCCAGGGCAAATGTTGACCACCCGAATGCCGTTGGCTCTCTCCTCGGCTGCTAGCACCTTGGACAAAGAGATTAGCCCAGCTTTACTGACGCTGTAGGCTCCCCAACCTGGGAAGGCTTGATGCCCAGCAATTGAGGTGACATTGATGATCATGCCTTGATGGCGATCGCGCATACCGGGCAGCACCGCTTGAATGCACTGAAAGGCGCTGGTGAGATTTAGATCAATCACCTGCTGCCAATCTTCTAGGGGAGTCTCTAATAGACCTCCCGTGTAGCCCATTCCGGCATTGTTGACCAAAATCGTGGGCTGAAATTTTGCCGCGATCGCTTCCATGGCTGCTTTTACCTGACCCACAATGGATAAATCCAGCGGATAGAATGCAGCTGCTGTGCCTGTGAGGTGCTCAATCTCTTGAGCGACCGCCTCCAGATTGGGGTGAGAGCGGCTAATGAGCCCGACCTCTATTCCTGCCGCAGCAAAAGCCAAGGCAGTTGCCTTGCCAATTCCGCTACTCGCTCCTGTGATCAAGGCGCGATGTTGAGTTGATGTCATGAAACCTTCCGCAATGTCACGGTTCAGCGCAATATGCCCGAAGGCGGGCAGTATCCACAAACTCAGGCTGATTCACAGAACCTAGCCAAATCCAACAAAACTTGGGGATTGAAAAAACTTTTTATAGACCACTCTGGGGACTCAGCATAGGCGGATCAAATGAGACGCAGCTTAGAAATGCTGGAGTCACAGAGCAACTCTGCTAAGCAAAGCCTGAAAAACTGAAATAGCAGAGTAAGGAAGATGCACAAGCAGAGGGGCTTCTGGTCAAAGTGAGAGAAATGTAAAGAATTGTTACTAGCCGATTATAACACTGACGATCCTGCTTCTAGAAAATCAACCCCATGGCATCTCTCCAAAACAGCAGTTCAAGAATCAATTTTTCCTATGCGGATCATCGAGCCTTGCCAAACTGGTTCTAAAAAATGCCACTTTAAGATCTTAAAACATTGCGGTAGGGTCAACCGGATGGGGGGGATCGGGTTTCCCGCCTCGCTGGGGAGCAATTTCCTAACCGCTGCTCAAACCGCTGCTTCGGTAAACATGCCAATATTGCGAAATTTCCGGTAGCGTAAGTCTCGCCGCTGTTGGGGAGAAAACTGAGACAGGGTTTCCAGATTATCGAGCAATGCTTGCTTCAGGGTAGTAGCCGCCTGTAGCGGGTCAGAGTGGGCTCCACCAATAGGTTCCGGCAGAATTTGGTCCAAGATGCCCAACTCTTTCAAGTTGGTGGCAGTAATGCGTAGCGCTTCAGCGGCCTGGGGAGCTTTAGCCGCGTCTTTCCAAAGAATGGCAGCACAGGCCTCGGGGCTGGCTACCGTGTAGACCGAATGCTCAAACATCATCAGGCGATCGCCCACGCCAATCCCTAAAGCGCCCCCTGAACCACCTTCCCCAATTACCGTACAAATAATGGGCACATCCAGCCGGAACATGTCGCGCAGGTTATAGGCGATCGCTTCTCCCTGCCCCAACCGTTCGCCTTCTGCGCCGGGATAGGCTCCTGGCGTATCAATGAAGGTGATGATGGGCATGCCAAACCGATTAGCATGATCCATCAGCCGCATCGCTTTGCGATAGCCGCCCGGAGAAGCCATGCCAAAGTTGCGGCTGACGTTATCTTTGGTGTCTCGGCCCTTCTGGTGCCCCAACATCACCACAGGTCTACCCTCTAGCCGACCGACTCCCCCCACCAGCGCCAGGTCATCCAGCCCGCTGCTGCGATCGCCATGCAGCTCCAGCCACTCATCGCTGATGGCTTGGATATAGTCCAGCGTGCTAGGTCGGCGGGGATGCCGAGCCACCTGAATCCGTTGAGACGGAGTCAGACTGCTAAAGATTTCTTGCCGTAGCTGCACAGCCCGCGCCTCCAGCTGTTGGATCTGGTCAGACACATCGACGTCATTTTCTTCGGCAAGTTCTCGCACTTGAGCAATGCGAACATCTAGCTCTAGTAGCGGCTTTTCAAAATCGAGCAGGATGGGTTTACGGTCAGCCATAGGGGGGTGAAGATGCAGGACTGAAGAGGGTCAGACTCAAACAAAATTAAGACAAAACTAAGGTCGCCAGCAGCGATCGCCCATATGCTAATTTAGGCTTCTGCCCATAGCACAGCAACCCGAACGCTAGTCACGCTAAAGTCAAAGAAACTGGCAAACGGACAGGCTTTTTCAGCGGTAGACCGCCCAGCATTGACCCACGCACACCCTAATTATGAGCCATCACCGCCCCATTTATCTCGACTGTCACGCAACGACGCCACTGGATGAACGGGTGCTGGCGGCCATGCTGCCCTACTTTACAGAGCATTTTGGCAATCCGGCCAGTACTTCTCATCAGTATGGTTGGGAGGCAGAAGCAGCGGTGCAGCGATCGCGGCATTTGCTGGCAGAGGCAATTCAGTCCACCCCTGAAGAAATTGTCTTTACCAGCGGCGCAACGGAGGCAAATAATTTAGCCATTAAAGGGATTGCCGAGCGCTATTTCTCTCAGGGTCGGCATTTGATTACGGTACAGACTGAGCATAACGCCGTGTTAGATCCCTGCCGCTACTTGCAATCGCTGGGGTTTGAGGTCACCTATTTGCCTGTCCAGCCTGACGGATTGCTCGATCTGGATGCTTTGGAAAAAGCCATTCGTCCAGACACGATTCTGGTTTCGGTGATGGCAGCCAATAACGAGATTGGTGTCCTGCAACCCTTAGCGGCGATTGGCGAAATTTGTCATCGGCATCAGGTGCTGTTTCATACCGATGCGGCCCAAGCCATTGGCAAAGTGCCGCTGGATGTCCAAGCCATGCAGATTGATCTCATGTCTTTAACGGCCCATAAAGTCTATGGACCGAAGGGGATTGGCGCGCTGTATGTGAGACGCCGGGATCCCAAAGTGCAGCTAGCTCCCCAGCTCCATGGTGGCGGGCATGAGCGGGGCATGCGATCGGGGACGCTGTATACCCCCCAAATTGTCGGGTTTGCTACAGCGGTGACGTTGGCCCTGGCAGAGCTGGAATCTGAAACCCAACGGCTGATCCAATTGCGCGATCGCCTCTGGCACCTGATCAACGAGTTACCTGGGATTTACCTGAATGGCCACCCGAGCCAACGCTTACCCGGCAATCTTAATCTCAGCGTTGACCAAGTGGAGGGTCAGGCACTGGCGCTAGGACTCCAGCCCATTGTGGCTGTGTCGTCTGGCTCAGCCTGCACTTCTGCCAAACTAGAGCCATCTCATGTCTTGACGGCGCTGGGGCGATCGCCTAATCTCGCCTATGCCTCTCTCCGGTTTGGGCTAGGACGATTCACCACTGCTGCAGAAATTGATCGCGTAGCTGCCGCCACGATCGCTACCATCCAGGCTTTACGCCGCTAACGCATTGACTGGTAGCCATTGCTGGATCAAGAATTGGCGCAGCCATTGTTCGACGGTGTGGGCATGGCGATCGTGCCCTGCCACATGGGCTTCGTAGGACTGAGCCCCGGGCAAGCTCAGCTGTTCTGGCACTTTCGACACCCATCGATCAATCATGGCTCGGTTAATTTCCGGGTGAAACTGGGTGCCATAGGCCGCTGCCCCATACTGAAACGCCTGGTTGGCAAACACCTGCCCGGTTGCCAGAAGCGTTGCCCCTGCAGCAATCTCAAAGCCTTCTTTATGCCAATGATAGACGTGGGATAGATCGGCTAAGGGGTTGTCAACGTTCGAGACGGGTTGAATCGGCACATAGCCGATTTCGCGCAATTCTTCAGGATGAGGTGCGACCTTGGCCCCCAGCGCTCGGGCGAGCAGCTGCGCCCCTAGACAAATGCCCAGGTAGGGTGTACCTGAATCCAGCACGGTGGCGATCCAGTCTAATTCATCCCGAATAAACGGCAGGTGATCATCGTTGGCGCTCATCGGCCCACCAAACACAACCACCCCGGCATGATCTTCCAGGGTTGGGGGCAAGGCTGCCCCAATTGCCGGACAGCGGATATCTAATGGGTAGCCTGCTTCCTGTAAAACTTGCCCCACCAAACCCGAGTCAGATGTTTCTTGATGAACCACTAACAAAATTTTTTTCACGATCGCGACCGTCGCTTTTCTTTACCTACCGAATATTTTCAGCCTAACTTGCAGCTTAAGGGTTTTGGGGCAGAAAAACTGTTAACCTCGGACGGATAGCTACCCCCAGTTTTGGGATCACCCTACTAGGGCTATGAGCAATGCTGAGGTGAATCATCATGAATTCATAGGCATTGAGCAAGATCGTCATGCATTCTCCAACGCCATCTGGCGATAGGATGAACTATTAAATGAATCTTAAATAAACTGCTATCCGTTAGCTCGTCACGAGGTCTTTGAAGTCATGGCTGCTGTCACTCAAGTTCCCGCCTTCTGCGAAGGAATTCAATATTTTGGCGATCCCCTGCCGGGGTTTGATGCCTATGGCAAGGCTCCGGCCATTGCTGAGGGCAGCAAGGCGATCGCTGCTGCCACCGATCCGCAAGCCGTCTACCAAACGTTGCTCTATGCTGACGCCTTGCGCTACTTGACCCTGCAGGTTACAGCCAGCAAAGCATCAGGACATCCAGGTGGGTTTGCTAGCCAAGCCGAAGCCTATGCGGCTTTGGTGATGTTGGGTCATAAAAACATCATCACGGAAGTGGGACATCATGCCCCCGGCTTCTATAGCGCCATGTTTTTAGATCGATCGCTAGAAGCGATGGGCATTACCACAGTGCAGCAGCTACGCGATCGCTTCCGAGAACAACACGGCTTGCTGGGCCATCTGTCGGGCTTCATTCCAGGAATTCTGGCTCCGGCTGGGCCGCTAGGGCAAGGGCAGCACTTCGCCATGTCGGCTGCGCTGCTGCATCCAGGCACGCTGTTCCCCTTCACGATGGGCGATGGCGGCATGGGCGAACCCTATCCCATGAGCAGCATGGTGCATTTCCACACGGCTTTCCCAGCAGCTACCAACTTCCTGCCCGTCCTGGTCTGGAATGGCTACTCCCAAGAGCATCACAGTATGGTGTCTCTGCAAACCAACGACGGCATGATCGCCTACTGGCAAGGCAACGGATTTGAAGAAGTAGTGCTGGTGGATGCCAAAGACTTTGACGACCAAAACCAGCCCGGAGCCTATGTGGATAGTACTGCCTTTTCGCCAGAGCAGCGGCTGGCCTTTACGCAAGCCGTGCTGGCAGGGGTAGACCAAGCGGCTCAGTCGGCGTTGGGGGGCAAGCTGACGGTCTTCATTATCAAACAGCTGAAGGGGGCAGGGGTACATGCGCGGGGAGCTAAGTCCCATAACCTGTATGCCCATCACACCCTCGACAATCCCGATATTACAGCCGGATTAAAAGCCCTGGCTCTCTCGGCTGAAGCTTGGGAGCTAGTCCGGACGAACTGCGAGCGGGCAGGGGGCGGATCGGCTAGCCAGATTGCAGTGACGGAGTCGGTGCTGCCGCTGGTAGATTTGGGTGAGCTACCGCTGGAAGAATATGCGATCGGCGCAGATTCCAAAATTTCGACCACAGCCATGGGTCGGCTGGTGGCGGCAGTGGGGCAACAAGATTCCCGCTATCTCGTCACCAATGCCGATGGCAACGAAGCATCTGGTATTGCCAACATCAACCAGGGCTTGAAGATCATTCACCCAACGGAAGATCCCCTCTATAACCAAAGCCCCAATGGACAGGTCTATGAGCCGCTGAGCGAAGATGCCTGTGCCGGACTGGCGGTTGGACTAGCTCTCATGGGATGCCGCAGCCTCTGGTGCTCCTATGAGTCTTTTGCCATCAACGGCTTACCGATCTGGCAAACCGTGACGCAGGCCATGGCAGAGCTGCGCCGTCCCACGCCGTCTACGGTAACGCTATTTACTGCAGGAGCGCTAGAACAGGGCCGCAACGGCTGGACTCACCAGCGTCCTGAGATCGAAGCCTATTTTGCCGCCATGATGCGCAACGGGAACGTCTTTCCGCTGTTTCCGCCCGATGCCAACAGTATTCAAGCCTGCTACGAGTGGAGCTTATCTACTGCCAATAAAGGCATCGTGATTACGGCTAGCAAATCGCCGTTGCCCATTCGCACGACTCTGGCGCAAACTCGGCAGGCGTTGCAGGAAGGGGCGATCGCCCTGAGAGAAAGCGCTGGCAGTAAAACGATCGTTTTGGCGGTGGTTGGCGATATGACCTTGATGCCAGCCTTTGAAGCGGCTACCAAGCTAGAAGCAGCAGGCTATGGCGTGCGGATTGTCTCGGTGGTGAGTCCGCGTCGCCTGTATCGCCCTAGCGATGTGGCCTGGGATACCTGCTCCCAGGCAGACGGTGGCTTCCTGGATGATGCCGGATTTGAGGCGCTGTTTGGTGGGCATGCTCTAATTGGCATTACGGGCGGAGCCAGCGGCATGTTGGAACCGCTGATGCTACGCAGCACTGCCCCTCGGGATACGATCGCCTGGAAACGTGGCGAAACGACTGCCAGTGCCGGAGAGCTGATGGCCTTTAATGGCATCACGGCAGGCAAGATCGTGGAACGGGCGATCGCCCTCTCCCGTTAACCGATCGCCCTGGGGGGTTGAATTAAGCCTGAATTTTGAAAGCGCCTCGCATTGCGAGGCGCTTTCAAGATCAGCAGCCTGTTTAGGGGTTGAGCACAATCTTTCCTGAAGTTTTGCTGCTTCTGCCGCTGTAATTACTACTGTAATCACTGCTGTAATAGCTGCCGCCAGCGTAGTACCAGTCGAGGCTTTCTAGGGTGCTTTTTGCATTCTCTAGCGTCAGG
>DATNOY010000371.1:0-8032 GCA_036703495.1 Coleofasciculaceae cyanobacterium | reverse complement strand
GCAGGAGGATGCTTCTGGGGCATGGAAGCGGTTTTTGAGCATCTGAAAGGGGTAACTGATGTGGTGTCTGGGTTTTCGGGCGGCAATGCTGACACAGCCCACTATGAGCAGGTGAGCTTAGGCGATACTGGACATGCTGAGGCGGTCAAAATCACTTATGATCCCGCCCAGATTTCCTACGGTCAGCTTTTAAAAGTCTACTTCTCAGTTGCCCATGACCCCACAGAGCTGAACCGGCAGGGACCAGATGCGGGTACACAATATCGTTCGGCGATCTTTTTTGCGAACGATCAGCAGAAACAGGTGGCGCAGGACTACATCAATCAGCTCAATAACGCGCACATCTTTAAGCAGCCAATTGTTACTCAACTGACTCCTTTGAATGGATTTTATGCCGCTGAAGAATATCACCAAAATTTTATCGATCGCAATCCCAATTATCCCTATGTGGTGATTTACGATTTACCTAAGCTGGATCAACTGCGACAACAGTTTCCTAATCTCTATAAAAACTAAAGCTGGAAAGCCGACGGATAGATATATTACACTCTAAGACTCACTGCTATGACTTCCTCTGCTCCTGCGAAACGCAAAGCTCGGCTTGTACCCAATCAATCGATTCTGGCAAAAGCTTTTCATTGGATTAACATCATCAGTCTATTTTTGAT
The DNA here is from genome assembly GCA_036703495.1 of Coleofasciculaceae cyanobacterium. GTDB lineage: Bacteria > Cyanobacteriota > Cyanobacteriia > Elainellales > Elainellaceae > Drouetiella. The sequence continues at coordinate 7,364 of DATNOY010000371.1, read as the reverse complement.
GATCACCAGCGGCTTACAAATCTATAACGCCAATCCTGTCTTTGGCGGCCGGGCGGGCTGGCATTTTCCACCTCTGGTGACGCTGGGGGGGTGGCTGGGCGGAGGCCGCAATTGGCATTTTGCTGCCATGTGGGTTTATGCGCTCAACCTGCTGGCCTATGGGCTTTACATTTTGATTTCCCGGCGATGGCAGCGGCGGTTTGCTAGCGCTGCAGATTTGAAAGTTTTGCAAGCAGGACAAAACCCTAAGCGGAAAAATTATGCCTGGCATCGCTTAGTCTATACGGCGATCATTCCCATTTTGCTATTGGCGCTGCTCAGCGGATTAGCGATGTACAAGCCTGTCCAATTCTATTGGCTGTCTGGGCTGTTTGGCAGTTGGCAAATCTTGCGGACGGTGCATTTTTTGACGGTTCCCACTGTGATTCTCTTCACGCTAGTTCATTCTTTACTGGCCTTGAAGGTGGGCAATTTGCGGCTGGTTCAATCCATGTTTTTGTAGAGGTGGGTCATGAGTCTCATTGTTCCTAAGCACACGCTATCCCGTCGGCGGTTACTGCAAATTTCTGGGCTATCTGGTATGGGGCTATTGCTGGGTAGCTGTGGATCCCCCCTGTGGTCAGAAAATGCGGGTCAAGCTTCTGAACCGCTCAACCAGAAGCTGAGCGAACTCCTGCTGTCTCAAAAGCCGGTGCCAGAATTTCCGCTGAGTGCGATTGAGCCTGATCAGCTGCTGGTGAATACGTTTGAATCGACGCCGCGGATCGATCCGGCAAAGTTTCGTTTGACGATCGATGGCAATGTCAATCAGTTTATGCAGCTGAGTCTGGCAGATCTGCAAAAGCTACCGTTCCAATCAATGGTGATACGTCATGTCTGCGTGGAAGGGTGGGCAGCGATCGTGCAGTGGGGAGGGGTGCGGCTGCGGGATTTGGTTGCTTTGGTGCAGCCGAAGGAGAGCGTGCGCTATGTCTACTTTAAGTCTGCGGATGGCTATTATGAAAGCTGGGATTTAGCCTCGGCTGTACATCCCCAAACGCTGATGGTGTATCAAAAAAATGGGCAGCCGCTGCCGGTTGATAATGGAGCCCCGCTGCGTCTCGCTTCACCTGTGAAGCTGGGGTACAAACAAAGCAAGTGGGTGACTCACATGACGTTTGTGGATGATCTGCTGCCGATGAAGGGCTACTGGGAAGATTTGGGCTATGAATGGTATGGCGGCTTGTAGCGTTTAGTCACCCGGCTCAGCTGGCAGGTGCCGCCTGCAGGATCTTGCTAACTCCCTTGAAACTTGACTTTGGACTAAATTGAGTAAATTTTACTCAGGAAAATGGTTTTGCCGTGCAACGCTCTTGTATAAGAGCGTTGCATGGCGTGATCAAGCAAATTAGTCCAAACTCCAGTTGAAAAGGAGAAACTTTGGCGTTAGAGGGCGATCGCTCAACCTCAGAACTCGAAGCATGAGTTATGGATGAGTTATAACTGAAACGCGCTAGATTGTCAGCCAAGCTGCAACTCAAATCCACCCAGATATGAAGCCAAAACCACATCATCCAGATCAATCTGCACAGCCTGGTATGAGGATTGTCAAAAAGCTGCCAGAGGTGACAGCCTTATTCTGGATTATCAAGCTGTTAACGACGGGAATGGGCGAAACAACTTCAGACTACCTTGCCCATCAGATGAACCCAATTTTTGCGGTAGCTCTGGGAGGGTGCGGATTGGTCATGGCGTTGCTGCTACAGTTTGCAGTCCGTAGATATATTCCCTGGGTCTATTGGCTCGCCATCATTATGGTCGCCATATTCGGCACCATGGTGGCTGATGCCATTCATGTCGGGCTGGGGATTCCGTATCTCCTATCAACCGCAGGATTTTCTGTAGCGCTCAGCATGATTTTTGCTGTTTGGTATATGAGCGAGAAGACGTTGTCGATTCAGCATGTCTACACGTTTCGGCGCGAGTTATTTTACTGGGCAACGGTCATGGTGACGTTTGCGCTGGGCACAGCCGCAGGTGACATGACGGCATCAACGCTGGATTTGGGCTACTTCACGTCGGCTCTGCTGTTTGCAGTGCTGTTTGCGCTACCGGCCATCGCATACTGGCGTTCCGGACTCAATCAGGTTGGGGCTTTTTGGCTGGCCTATATCCTGACTCGGCCGCTGGGTGCTTCGTTTGCAGATTGGATAGGCAGATCCCGAGACCTGGGTGGAGTGGGTTGGGGGACAGGGCACATCAGCCTAGTCTTAGCGATTCTCATCGTGGGTTGCGTTGCTTATCTGACATACTCAAGCAAAGCCAGTCAGGCTGCTGCTGCAGTCAATTCTAAATCTCAGTAGCATCCTAGGAGTTGGCAATTGATTAGACTTTATCGGAAATTGTTTTGTGGCGCGGCGAAGCCGTACCACAAAACAATTTCCAACCCCAAACCCTTATTTCCGATTAAGTCTATTGTGTCCCTGTGATTATGTACCTGCAGCTTGAATCTACGGCAAAATGCCATCTCAGCAGTATCAGCAGGCAGTTCCCCGATCGCCTCGAAAATAACACCCGCCTACTCATAGGTGACCCGTAAGCTAGAGATCGTCAGCTGTCCTGGCGATTCGCCTAGGAAAATCAGCGGTACAGCCGTTGTTTCTAGCCGGGTGAGAGAGACGGAATTTACCTGAAGTCTGCCGTTGTTTTTGGGTTGAATCAGGCGAATCTCGGCATCGGTGGTGCCAGCAGGCATAGCGCCACTCCATCCCTGTTCTGGAAAGTTTTGCCCGTCCAGCGGCAGGATGATCGCTACAGTGGATCGCCCCTGCTGCAGCCAGTGCAATTCCACTCTGGCCCGCTGGTCGGAGGGTCGGGTTTCGATGTTGGCGATCGCCCCACCCACCACAAAAGCATCTACCTGCAGCCGGTACTGATCGGTCGAGCCCGCCTGGATCGGCAGCGTCTGCACCAGAACGACATCTTCGGGACTTTTGCTGCCATCCAGCACAATGCCTGTGGCCGTCTCCTGCTGATCCTGAGGGTTGGGAAAGTCAAGCCAGCCGCTCTGGAGTGACCAGTAGACTGGCAAAGGTTCACTTTGGAACGAATTTGAATGGCGGATTTGCTGAATAAAGCTAAAGTTGGCGTTGCTCAAGCTTTCTAGAGTGGGTGCAAACGAAACGTCATCTAGTACCAAAATTCCTCCCAGCGGTTGCTCAAACCGAATTTCTGCCTGGATGGCGTTGGGAGGGGCCGGTAGCCGCACGCTGACTGGGACAATCGTGGGCGATCGGGTGACAACCGCCGTAGCGCTGATCGCTGAGCCACCGCCCGACATGAGGGAGCTGGAGAAGCCGCTCCTGGGCGAGAAGGCGGGTAAGCTGCCCTCATCTTGCTTCAGGAGTTGTTGGTTGGCATCTCGCCAGTTGACTTGCCAGCGTGGCGGTTCAGATTGACTGCTTTGGGCCAGGGCTAGAAATTGGAACTGTAAGAGGTAAGTGCAGGCGGCTTTAACGGCAATGGTCTGGGTCAGGTCGGCGGTGCCGGGGGGCGGGTTGCCTGCGATCGGCAGCGGCAGCGTAGACGGCAGATCCTCTTCCAATTGCAGCGATTGCAGCACTGCCACTATTCGCTGCGGCGGGAGTTCAACAGTCGAAGAGTTGGACACCGAGTTGTCGGGAATCATGGGCAGTTTCAGCCGCCCAATTTGACCTCTGGATTCTGAAGATTTTTGCCAGCCTTGGGGAACAGCCACATCATACCAGGCATCGAGCTTCAGGCTGGGGCTGGGTTCTCCTGTGGGTGGTTTTAAAATCATCTTGCCGCCATAGTAATCGGCAATGTCTTGATGCATTGCTAGATCAATGCGGTTTTCAATGTCTAAGCCGGACGTGCGGCTGGGATTAGCGCCAGCACAGTCAATCCGGACAGGAGTTGCCGGAGAATTGGAGCCGGGTTGTTCCAGGGTCAGGCGAATGAAGCGCTCCTGGCTGAGATTGATACCGCGACTCAGATCCACTTTGCCATTGATCCAACCGCCATCACTTTCGGCGACATCAAAACCAAACACACGGCGATTGGCATCATCGGGGGCCGGCTGATCAAAGCTGCCGTTGATTAGCAGCTCTCCGGCTCCGCAGGGGGAAGCGGTGGTTGCCTGATCCAGATAGTCGCGCAGCTTGTCGGTAAAGTCGAAGTCAAACTCAACTCGACCCAGTGGGGCATATTCATCCAGCCGCCGCAAGACGGCATGGGCCCCTTTGCCTATCTGGAGCTGCACGGGCAGGGTGAAGCGATCGGGAACGGTGCGCAGCCGAAACTGGGCTTGCAGGGCTGTGGTGGCTGTGGCAACGCTGCTCTCCCGCCAAGACAGCCCACCATTGCGGCTGCACTGCAGGGGAATGGCGGAAGCTGGAGCCGGAACGCTGAGCCAGAAGGCTTTGCCGACTAAACTTTGCAGGATCAGCCAATACCGCTGCTGCTGCCCAGGCAGGATGCGGAAGGGGCTGGGCAAGGTGGCACTCCCCCAGCTCGATTGCCCCGGTAACGGCTTTTCGATCGTGACCTCCATCGTTTTCAGCACTTCACCTGAGGGCTTGCCATCGGCATCCGATTGAATGGACAAATTAAGTCCGGCTAGACCGGGCTGCGTGTTAGCCAGCGGCAGATCAAAGCCGGTCACTTCAATTTCCTGATCGGATACCAGCAGTTGGGCGAGGGAACAGTCGGGGGAAACCTCGACGACCACGGCTTGCGCTGGCTCTTCACCGATTAAGCCTAAGGCAATGCGGGTAGGCTGAAACTCGCCCGTAATTTTGGCTGTCGATTGTCCTGCTACTAATTGGGCTCCCTGGGGAATTTTGACCGTAGTGAGCGGATCATCCAGGCTGGGGAGCGTGCTGAAGCCATAGGTGGCATTCAGTTCGGACAAATGCGGCGGCAACACTGACTGCGCCAGGCGATACTCAATCGCGACACTCATATCTAGCCGCGCCAGACTAGCGGAGTGAACAATAAACGGAATGGCATAGAATCCATTCTGAGGCTGAGCGGTGAGCAAAAACGCATTCAGCAGCAGGGTAAAGTCGGGGGACGTATCGGCAACGGTTAAGTCACCCGATCGCGTCCAAAAAGCAGGGGTTTGCCCTAACCGCACCGTGAGATTGACAGGTGCCGAACGAATGAAGACCCGCGTGACCGTTGCAGGGGGAGTGCCTGTGCCAGTAGGACTCAGTCTGAACTTGCTGACAGTCAAGCTAGGGAGATTCACCCGAGTGGGGGTCGTAGAAAAATTAACGGGTAACGGAGTTTTACCAGGGGCAATCAATGTCCCATCGTTAGCCACCCCGACATAAGCACCACCCAAATCTACCTGCAGCGTCAGACTGCCGCCGGTTCCTTCGACGGCTGCTAAAGTGCGCCGGGCATGGAAATCAATTTCCACCGCTTGGCCGGTCACGGGGATGATGCCCCAATCGCGGGCCAGTAGCTCTCCGGCATTAGCCGCTGAGCCAAAGGTAAACGTTTCCTGAAACTGCGCGTCTACTGCGCGTTGAGCCGGTTTGAGGGTGAGGGTGGCGCGGGTGACGATCGCCCCAGCCGGCAGTGCCCGCAGCCACACTGTTCGATCGCCCTCAAACGGATCTTCTCCCCCCCGATATGTTGTTGTTAGCTTCATAGCAGCGCCTCCCTAGCGAAAACAGAATTCTTTTAGACGCAGGTTCAATGCCTACGGATCAACGCTTCGCAGCGATCGCCAATTGCCTGGAGCTGCTGATGTTGGTCAAATGCGGCGTATTGGTGGGCGAACGCTTTTGCCTGCTCCGTGAAACTAGGCTGGCAGAGGCGATCGATCAAACTCGGATAGTCTGGCTCTTGTCCCTCCGGTTCCGCAATCAGCCCGGCTCCTAAGCTGACCACCTGCTGACTCAGCAGATACTCTTCTAGATGCAGCGGCAGCAGCAGCAGCGGAATCCCTGCCAGCAGCATGGCGGCTGTGGTGCCATGTCCACCGTGACAAATGGCTAAGTCACAGGTTGCCCGCAGCTGAGCCATATTGAACGGCTGAGACGAAAACTGCAGGCGATCGCTCTGGTATTGCTCAATCAGGCGATCGGGCAGGGTGGGGGCATGGATCAGCACCGGATCAGCCCGGTGGCGCAGCGCCAGTAACACCTGCTGAAAGTCCTGATGGCGAGGACGCAAATAGACAAAAATCCGTTTGCCTGGGGCATCCGTCCAGTGCGGTTCTGCCCGCCCCTGCTGACTGAAAATTGGCCCCCAGTAGTGAGCATCCTGACGCTGGGAATAGTGGTCTAGCTCTGGAAAAGTGCAGAGGAAGTCTTCTTCCACCTCAAACAGATCGACTAGCCGCTTCAGGGGCGCAACCCCCAACTCTGCCAGCACTTGATTGCTCGTTGCCAAGGCTGCGGCATCGCTGTCCATCAGCCGTTGCGCCGACACTTCCAGCCAAGGGCGAAAGTTAGGCGTCGGGTCAACTCGGGGGGGCGAGAAAAAGCCATTCCCCAGCAGCGAGCGAGGGATGCCGGTGCCTCGGGCCGCCAATAGTGCCGTGGGGGCATGATCGGCAAGGATCAGGTCGGGCTGCACCCACTCATACAGCTGTCGCCAGGCTCGCACCATAGCACCCAATCCCGCCGGATCAAGATAGCCAAACCGATGCAAGATTTCGGCATAGTTTAGCGGTGGAGCAGGCAAGCCAACCGCCAGCGGCAACCAGACGGGTGCCTGCACATAGGCAAAGCCATACTGACCCAACAGCACCTGGGCGTAGGATAAATCCCGCAGGGCAAAGATAATCTCATGCCCCCGTTGGCGTAATTCTAGCGCTAGGGGAAGGAAACAGTTGGTGTGACCATAGCCATCCCCCAATTCCCAAACGTAAAGGATGCGACTCATGGGACTAGCTGCGAAGGAGAATCATCAGGTCAATGCCGTCTTGTCCACCTTCCCGATTGGCGCTAGTCGGACTCTTGCGGATTTCCAAGATATCCTGGCTGAGGTGGGCCACCTGAACCCGACTGGTGCCAGTGCCGCCATATTGCCCAGCTTCATCAAAGAAGGCAGAAATCATCCGAGGACGAATCGCAACTCGCAGGTTATCCCAAATACCGCCGCGATCGAGCTGCTGCACTGTTTTATCTTTGCCAATCACTTCTTCCTGGATATATTGAGAGTTGCCATAGGAACCCGGACGGAAGTTGTCTTGGGCTAAACCGGGGTCAAACATTTTGTCCCACAGATCATTCAAGACATCCACAAACAGTTGATCCGGCGTCACGGTGAGTTTGAACTGCTCCATCAGCAGCGGCAAGGAGTCGCCGTAGTACACCACATCTTCCCCTTCTACCCGCAGGCTGTTG
>DATNOY010000370.1:0-2100 GCA_036703495.1 Coleofasciculaceae cyanobacterium | reverse complement strand
ATTCCAGATCGCGCTAATAGAATTCTCCAAGTTCTTGGAGAAGGATAAAAATTTCCTTATCAAGCGCGACACCCGTTGTCTGAGCTTAGTGTTAGACCGTTCAATATAGGGAGTCAAGCCACTTCCCTGATCCGCTGGGCTGTGATGATTTATACTGATTGCTGGGAAGTTTACTTACTGGTCTTGCCCAGCAATCGCCATTTTGCAGTACATTGGCGGTACGCACCCGGCATTGATTCACACATTGATTCCCACCCCCTTGCCCAATCCCTGAGAGATCGCCGATGGAGCAGCCGACGATCGCTCGGGTTGCCACTGCGGATTTTCTGCAAACTGGCGATCACATAGGGCTTCGCCCTGCTAAAGGCGTTCAAATAAGTTCTATCAGCTTAATGCCAATTCTAAAGAAAGTGAGCGCCTCTACAGAGCTGTGATCGCAATTCGATAGAATAATGAAAGCCGTTCGTCGTGCGATCGCCATGACCCTCGAACAAGCCCTCGCGATCGTCAATCAAGCCGTGTATGCTCAAGTCGGTAGATACTTGAGCGACATTGAGCAGGTCATCTTCATAGGCGCATGGCAATCTCAAACCTACGAGCAAATTGCCGAAGCACACGGCTACTCGGTTAAGTACCTCAAAGACGACAGTGGACGCAAGCTTTGGAAGCTGTTGAGTCAGGTGTTGGGTGAATCGGTTGGCAAGAATAACTTCCGGGCTGCGCTTCTCCGCAGGAGAGACTTTGTCAACGAGCATTTGGATCAGCAGGAGAATCAGATCGCGCACCCCGACCAGAATCCTCCTCAGCCCCTGCCTGCCTCCATTCCACCTCGTTCTTCCAGTACCCAGACCGACTGGGGTGAAGTGATAGATGTCTCTCAGTTCTATGGTCGCAGCGCAGAACTAGCGACCCTGATGCAGTGGATTAAGGGCGATCGCTGTCGTTTGATTTTGCTCTTGGGGATGGGCGGCATTGGTAAAACGGCTCTTTCGGTCAAGCTAGCCAATCAACTGTTGATAGCTTCTAGCATTCAAGGGGACAACGAGTTTGAGTTCGTCATCTGGCGTAGCCTGCGCAATGCTCCGCCCCTCGATACGCTGTTGCTGGACATCGTGCCATTTCTCTCGAACCAGCAGGACAGCGAAAGCACCTGTTCTCGCTTGCTGCACCACTTGCAATCGTCCCGCTGCTTGGTCATTCTCGACAACATGGAAACGATTTTACAGGGCGGCAACCGCGCCGGACAGTTTCGATCGGGCTATGAGGGGTACGGGGAACTGCTGCGGATGGTGAGTGAATCGACCCATCAAAGCTGTCTCATCCTGACCAGTCGAGAAAAACCAGCAGAAGTGGCCGTGTTTGAAGGAGTAAACTCGAAAGTGCGATCGCTGCAGCTCAATGGATCAGAGCAAGCAGCCCAAGCGATTTTGCAAGCAAAAGGATTAGTGGGCACCAATGAACAAAAACAGCAACTGTGCAGCCGTTACAGCAATAGTCCGTTAGCCTTGAAAATTGTGGCCACCTCAATTCAAGACTTGTTTGAGGGAGATATCGATGAGTTCTTGAAGCAAGATACTGTCATCTTTAACGGCATTCGTCGTTTACTCGATCAACAGTTTGATCGCCTCACTCCGTTAGAGCAAACGACGATGTATTGGCTGGCGATTAATCGCGAGTGGACCAGCATTGCAGAGCTTCAGGACGACATTATGCCTGCAGTTTCTAAAGGAAAGTTACTGGAGACGTTAGAGAGTTTGAATTGGCGATCGTTGATTGAAAAGCAATTGGGCAGCTACACTCAACAGCCTGTGGTGATGGAATACGTTACTGAACGCTTGACTGAGCAAATTACAACAGAATTAAACACGACAGAACTTAACTTGTTTACGAGTTATGCGCTCACTAAAACAACCGTAAAAGACTACGTGCGAGAAAGTCAGGTGCGGTTGATTTTACAACTCGTTGCGAATGATTTTTGTCAAAAATTTAGTTCACTGGCTGCTCAAGAACAGCAAATCCTCCGCATCCTGACGCAATTAAGGCGAAGCGAAACTCAGCAATCTGGTTATGGTGCAGGCAATTTAATCAACCTCTGCAATT
>DATNOY010000369.1:0-10235 GCA_036703495.1 Coleofasciculaceae cyanobacterium | reverse complement strand
CAGCAGCAGCAGGTGATTCAACGAGTTGAAGAACTGCTCCGCCCCAGCCAATCCCAAAACGGCACCTGGATCGCGGACTATCGCCGGATTCGCGTGATTGCCACCTCAGCCTGATGGGGACTCAGCCGACCAACGGGACACACAACCCAGGATTGGGCTAGACCAGCAGAAGGATGCAGAGTTCGTTTTTTCCTTGATACTTATAAAAGTAAGGAGAAACCTGATTCTGGGGGAATCAACATGCTGACGAAAGGCTTTGAAGTGGAGATGTACACAGGGACACCCCAGGGCGACATTGTTGGCTTCTCGGATAAGATTGTGGCGAATCTGCATGGCTTTGTCAGAGAGCCAGACACGCGCAATGTGGAATATACAACAGCGCCCTTCTGCCGCTACGAACGGCTGCTGTGTGAATTGGTGCGCCCTCGGCACGAACTGCGAGCCTATCTTAAGCAGCTGGGGGACTATACCTTGATTCCAGGCAGCACATTGTCTACGGGTGGGGGAGATCATTTCGATCGCTCTGATCCGGGCAACCCCTATCACGACTATATTGAGCAAACTTACGGCACCACAGTCGTGACGGCCAGCATTCACATCAACGTTGGGATTTCCGATCTGGAAACCCTGATGCGGGCTTGTCGGCTGGTGCGGGTGGAAGCACCGCTGTATCTGGCCCTCAGCGCTGCGTCCCCCTTCCTTGATAATGCGGTCACCGGGTCTCATTCCTCTCGCTGGAGTGTGTTTCCCAAAACGCCGCCCCATGTGCCGATTTTCGAAAGCCATGCGCATTACGTGCGCTGGACAGAAGAACAATTGCAGCTAGGCACCATGCAAAATGTCCGGCATCTCTGGTCTGCAGTTCGGCCCAATGGCGATCGCCGCCCCTATAGCCTCAATCGGTTAGAACTCCGCATCTGCGATTTGGTCAGCGATCCAGTGACGCTATTGGCCATCTCAGCGCTGCTAGAAGCACGCATCCTGCAGCTCATGGCCGATCCCGGACTAGATCCCCTGCTGCTCAGCACTTTACCTGCATCTACTCGAGCTGAAGATCTGGTTGCTTTGACAGATGCCAACGAGACGGCAGCAGCCCACAATAGCCTGGATGCCGAATTGCGCCACTGGAAAGACGGGAGCCCCATTCTGGCGCGCGATTGGATTGAACAACTCTATCAAGAAGCCTGGGCAACGGCTAAGCAACAGGGCTTTAGCTGCTTCTTGATGCCCCTCAAAAAAGTGCTCCGCGAAGGCAATGAAGCCCAGCGCTGGCTGAAAGCGATCGACCAAGGGCTGGATGTGCGCAGCGTTATGCAGCAGGCCATTCAGGACACAGCCAAACAAGAACTGGCCCTGGCCGATGAGCTATTTCAGCCCTCCGTTGCATAAAACTAAGTCTGGACTTGCGCTATAAAAGTCAATCTGTGGAACTATGGGTCTGAGCAAAGCATGACGGATTTGATCTTATTTTGGCATCGTCGAGATTTACGGACGATGGATAATGTGGGACTGGCTGCCGCCCGACAAAAAAGCTCTAAGGTCGTTGGCGTGTTCTGTCTTGATCCTGGCATTCTGGAACGGGACGATGTGGCTCCTGTCAGAGTGACCTACATGATGGGGAGCCTGCAAGAACTCCAGGACAGCTATGCCAAAGCTGGCAGTCAGCTGTTGATCCTGAAAGGTGCACCGGCTCAAAAGCTACCGGCATTAGCCACCGCCCTGCAGGCTCAAGCGGTGTTCTGGAATCGGGATGTAGAACCTTACGCCCGAGAACGCGATCGCACCGTGGGTGAAACCCTCAAACAAGCGGGCATAGAAGTCCAAACCTTCTGGGATCAGCTCCTGCATGCTCCTAAGGAAATCTTGACCGGCAGCAATGCCCCCTATACGGTTTACACCCCGTTTTGGCGCAACTGGAGTAGCAAAAGCAAAGCGAAACCAGTCAGCAACCTTCAGGGTGCAGAAGGCTTAACGGCAGATGAACAGGCGATCGCGCAGCAGGCGGGGGTCATTCCCCTGCCTACAGCCAAAGATTTGGGCTTTGTCTGGGAAAACGAACTAGTGCTGCCGCCCGGCACTCAAGCGGCCCAGGAGCGGCTGACAGAATTTTGCGATCGGGCCCTGATCGAGTATCGAGAACAGCGCAACTTTCCATCAGTACTGGGCACTTCCCAGCTCAGTGCAGCCCTCAAGTTCGGCACAATCGGCATTCGCACCGTTTGGGCAGCCGCAGCTGCCATCTATGCCGATAGCCGCAGTGATGAAGCCCAAAGCAATGTGCAAACCTGGGAGCAAGAGCTAGCCTGGCGAGAGTTTTATCAACACGCTATGTATTTTTTCCCGGAGTTAGCCGAGGGTGCCTATCGCCAGCCTTTCAAAACCTTTCCCTGGAATGACAATGAAGCGCATTTTCAAGCCTGGTGTGAGGGCAAAACGGGCTACCCGATTGTGGATGCTGCCATGCGTCAAATGAATGAAATTGGCTGGATGCACAATCGCTGCCGCATGATTGTAGCTAGTTTCCTGACCAAAGATCTGATCATCAATAGTCAGCGAGGTGAAAAATATTTCATGCAAAGGCTGATGGATTGGGATCTGTCGGCCAACAATGGGGGCTGGCAATGGAGTGCTTCTAGCGGTATGGATCCAAAGCCGCTGCGCATTTTTAACCCAGCCAGCCAGGCTCAGAAGTTTGATCCTGAAGGCGAATACATTCGGGAATGGCTACCAGAACTGCGGAGCATCGATACCGAAGCGCTGGTGACTGGAAAGATTGACTCTGGGGAACGCGATCGCTGCGGCTATCCTGCCCCGATTGTGGATCACAAGAAACAGCAGGCGCTGTTCAAGCAGCTTTATCAACAGCAAAAAGCGGGATAGCCGATTCTGAGTCAGAACCGGCTATCTTCAAGATTGCTCTGAATTGGGCTAAGCTGGGGTTTTCCAGGCTTAGCCCTTAAGTTTGGGGCTGTGATTATGACTCTGAAGCGTCTTTGTCCCGGCGCTTTAAGATTGGCTTAGTGGCAGGCTCTTTGCGATCGCGCTGCGGTGCAACCGGACGGGTAGGATTAGCAGGGCGATCGCCCACCGGACGTGAGGGACGCGGCGTACCGCCTTCCCGACGCGGCGCTGGCGCACCATCCCGGTAGCGCTGCCGTCCTGGCGGAGCAAATCCACCCCGGCGCGGCCCCCCTCTACCAAACTTGCTACCTCCTTCTCCTTTTTGAGGAGGCACCATCTTAATCAGCGTGGCATCTTGAATAGTCAAAATATTTCCTTGCCGCTGAACCTGGAAATCCCAGAAATATCCCAGGGATTTGCTGCCTTCCAGGACACCCCGCAGCACCACTTTAAAGGCTTTTGACTGCTTGTCTCCTTTTGCAGGAGCTCGCCGAATTTTTACCAGCACTTGCTCATTTTCGGGGGAGTGCAAAACTACTTCACCCCGGACTGAGAAATAGCGATCGTCTAAGTGATCCGTAGATTCCTTGGCGACAGCGGGAGTGACTTTAGCCGCAGTATCAGCCGCAACATCTTCAGCCACACTGGCTTCAGCGGCTTCAATGGTTTCAGCGGCTTCAGCAGCTTCAGCTTCATGATCGGCTTCGTCCTCAGAAGGCACCTGATTCAGATTTTCGGGTTCCCAGACGCCAACAATCTGAACATGCAAATCGTAATCTTTTTCTCTTGTACGGGGGTAAACCACCCAGAGGTGTGACTGTTCCAGGTCTAGATGCTTCTTAACTAAGCTCATTACCCGCCCTAGCAGCACAGCATCAATGGCAACGCCATCATCTGTATGTAGGAAACCTCGCGTAAACTGCTCATCGGAAGGGGCATACTTGCCCCGAACTAGACCGATCGCCCGATACTGCATCGGCTCACTAGCCGGTGGAATTGGCTGCTGTCGCAGGATTTCAGTTTGGGCTTCGTCAGAATGGGACTCATCAGCATTCGCTTGAGCAGCATCTGTTTTAGCAGCATTCGCTTGAGCAGCATCTGTTTTAGCAGTATCTGTCTGGGCAGCATCCGCTTGAGCAGCATCTGTTTTAACCACATCCACTTGAGGGGAAGGGGGGTTAGCAAGATCCACAGGGGCCTGAGCGGGATTAACTGCAATATCTGCTGGATCGGGAACTGTAGATGACATGACTTCTGGTGGTGTAAGAGGAGCGGGAGGGGGAGCAATGAGGGCTGAGTCTAGGTGCTGATCCATTGTTTCTGCTGACGACGTTTCTGCTGACGACGGAAAGTGAGAGGATGAACTCGTTAGCGCATCATTCTCAACCTTTCGGGAAGAACTCGTTTTGGGCGATCGAGGGGATTTGCTCTCGTCAGAACTCATAGAACCTCCTTCAAAATGCGGGAGTGAGAGGGCTCGCCGCTACAACCAGACAGCAGCTTAAGGTAACACAGCAGCCTAAGGGATGGACACCAGACATTATGACCATCCGAATCCTACAGGCAGGATTAACCACTAGGTTAGCATTCAGGCTAAAACTACTCCGAGATTGATCTGAAAAGGAGGCATAAGTGCTTACCCATCACAGAATTCATTCATTCAGTTTATACAGGCTGCCATCACCCAAATCAGGGATCTCCATACACTATTAGCCTGAGGTTCATCGTAACGACATATTGTGAAGCAATTTTCTTTGAGTGTCTTCTAATTTTTAAAATTTTTATCTCCATTTCTAGATATAGCGCTGCCTTTTACGCTGCGGAGCAAGATCTATAGCTGTTTTCAATTGCAATCTGTACAGGATGCTTTTTGCAAGCCCCCTGAAGCAGATCTTGCAAAAAATATCCTAGTTTTAGTCAAGCGCGAAGTGCAAAATATTAAAGCGCTAAATATTAAAGATCAGAAATTTGTAACAGAAGGCGCGTCTGGTCAGATGTAGTTAATAATGGTTGAGGTTAAGGGCAGTCAAGTTTGGGGTTGTTGTGTGTCTAAGCAGCGTAGTCGTTGGGTCATCATTGCCGTTTTGGCGGTTGCAACTGTTGCCTTTGTGGGCGCGTCAGTGATTTTGCCATTTACAAAAGCATTTCAAAACCAATCGTCGGCTACGCCTTCTCCTAGCCTCAGTCCTGGGGCTTCACCGCAAGCCGCTCTAGAGGAGCAAGCCAAGGGCTATGAGCTAGTTCTGCAGCGAGAACCTGACAACCAAACGGCTTTGCGAGGTTTGGTTGACACGCGGATTCAGCAAGGCAAGATCACTGAAATTATTGGTCCCTTAGAAAAGCTGGCAAAGCTGAACCCCAACCAGCCCGACTACATGGTGCTGCTGGCACAAGCTAAACAGCAAACTGGCGATCGCGAAGGTGCAGCCCAAGCTTACCGCACCGTTTTGGAAACCCATCGGGGCGATATGAATGCCCTCAAGGGTCTGACAGATTTGCTGTTGCAGCAGCAGCGCCCTGAAGCGGCCATTGGGCTGCTGCAGGACACCCTGAAAACCGCCGATGAAGCCAACAAAGCGCAGCCGGGCAGCGTTGATGTGATTGCAGTGCAGCTGTTGCTGGGGCAGGTCTATGCCGTGCAGCGGCGCTATGACGAAGCGATCGCCATCTACGATCAAGCTATTCAGGCAAACAAGACTGATTTCCGTCCGGTATTGGGCAAGGCGATCGTCCTGAGAACCCAGGGTAAAAATGAGGAAGCGCAACCCTTGTTTACCACTGCTGCTTCCCTGGCTCCAGCCCAGTTCAAAGACCAGATTAACAAGCTAGCGACTGCCCAATCACCGAGCCCTACGCCA
Source organism: Coleofasciculaceae cyanobacterium (assembly GCA_036703495.1). GTDB lineage: Bacteria > Cyanobacteriota > Cyanobacteriia > Elainellales > Elainellaceae > Drouetiella. The sequence goes on along the minus strand of DATNOY010000369.1, from coordinate 4,476 downwards.
AACGCTACGCCCAGTGCCGGGGCTTCGCCTAACCCGAATACTTCATCTAGCCCCTCGCCTACAGGGGGTACTGCCCCGAGCACTGCCCCGACTGCCAGCCCAGCACCCGCCCCAAGCAGTTCACCCTAGTACAAGATGGCGGAAATCGAGCGACCCGAGTGCGGGCATCTTGCCCGCGTGAGCGAGACGCTCACACTCCAAACGGTCGTTGGATTGACTCAGTTAAAAATTGCAGCAGGTCCTCATCCCAGGAGGATAGGATCAGGAGTCTTTCCCAGAACCCCATCCTCAGCCATGAGGCTACAGCTGTGATTCAACCGCTCAGCAAGGCTTCCACAAATTCGTAGCTAGAAAAGGGACGCAAATCCTCAATGCCTTCGCCTGCTCCAATGAAGCGGATAGGCAACCCTAACTGCTGCACAACCGCCAGAGCAATGCCGCCTTTGGCTGTACCGTCTAATTTAGTTAACACCACACCGCTCAGCTTAGCCGCTTCCGAAAATACTTCGGCTTGGCGCAAGCCATTTTGACCTAGCGTGGAGTCCAAGACTAGCAGCGATTCAACCTTGGCATCTGGCGCTTTCTTGTCAATGATCCGGCGAATTTTGCTCAGTTCATCCATCAAATTTTTCTTATTTTGTAGGCGTCCAGCAGTATCCACAATCAAAAGCTCTGTACCCCGAGCTTGGGCAGCAGCGATCGCATCAAACACAACAGCAGCAGGGTCAGTATTTTTACCGGGATTGGCAATCACTTCCACATTACTGCGTTCACCCCATACCTTTACCTGCTGGACGGCAGCTGCCCGGAAGGTATCTGCGGCCGCAATCAAGCAGCGATAGCCAGATCGTTGGGCAATATGGGTGAGTTTGCCAATAGTCGTGGTTTTGCCAGCTCCATTGACGCCCGTCACCAGCCAAATGTTGAGCCTGTCTTTTTCGGGAATCAAGGTTGCCGCATAGGCTTGACCCAGCGGCTGATCCAGCATTTCTCGGAGGAGCTGCTTCAGGTAAGCGATCGCTTCAGACGGGGGTAAAGTTTCCTGTCTCAGCTTGGTCTGCAATGACTCAATAATGTAATCGGTGGCGGCAACTCCCACATCGGCTTGCAGCAACAGCGACTCGATCTCCATGACGGCGTCTTGGTTCAGCGGGCCCTGACCGACGATCGCCCGGAGCTGATTCACCAAACTCCGCCGAGTTTTGTCTAACCCCTGTCGCAGCCGCTTCAGCCAGGTAATTTCTTCCAGCGATACATCCTCTGGACGCCGACCCTGCGCTGCCAGTACCTCAGCCGACCAGATGAATCCTTCATCCAGCATGAAGTCGGGTGCAGGGGGGGCAATCGTTTCGACGGCAGCTACAGGTTGAGCAGCTGCCGCTTCTGCCGCGATCGCTTCTTCCTTTAGCCGCTCTAGACGTTCTAACCGCTCGGTTTCGGCTTGGGCCCAAAAAGGCAATGCAGTCACCGGAACAGGCTCAGCAGGGGCCTCTGCAACTGGGATCTCCACAACTGGGGCTGCAACTGAGATTTCTGCAACTGGGGCAGGCTCGGCAGCAGGTTCAGGAAGGGGCTCAGGCGTTGCAACCCCCGTCTCCAGAACTGGAGCGGCGGCTTCTGCCATCGGTTCGGCTGCCGGGACAGGTTCAGCGATTGGTGCTTCAGCAACCGGCTCTGCTACAGGTTCAGGTGTCGGTGTTTCAGGTATCGACGTTTCAGCAGGAGCCGCCTCTTGTTGGGCCACTTCCTGTTGACGTTTGCGAATATTTTCATAAGCCAGCTTTGCCCAGGTGAGCTGCTCTTGGGCGATCGCCGGAGTCTCAGCAGGAGCTTCCGAGGAGTCTGGAACAGATTCTGCAACAGGCGGGGTTTCTAAACCGGGTTCGGTTGTCTCGCTGGGTTCAGCTTGATCCTCAGATTGTTCGCTGAATTGACGATTAAACCAGTTGAAAGGAGCCATAAAAACCTGCCTTGCTGACCAAAATCACTCTTCTAACTGTAGGGAAAAACAGCCACATTCAACTATTTGCTGACTGCTCAACTTCGGGTTCTACGGTTTCGAGCGGCACCTTACCTGAGAGGCGATCGCTGATCCGTCTCAGGACGCCATTAATAAATCGATGTCCATCGTCGCCGCTGTAGCGCTTAGCCAGCTCCACCGCCTCGTTGATAGCTACCTGTTGCGGAACGCCCAGCAGCCAAAATTCGGTGACGGCAATCCGTAAAATATCTTGATCAATGCGGGCCAGCCGGTGCATCTGCCATTCCACCATAGAGGCATTAATCAGCTGATCTACCTCAACCCGGTTAGCCTGTACTTGGGTCAGCAGCTCCATTACATAAGCCCGTACTTCTTTCTGGTTGGCAAGCTGAATAAACTCGGGCAGCTCTAAGGCCGCCCCCATGCGGTTGATGGCAGTCTGCGCCAGTTCTAGCGCCTCTTTGACCATAGCTCTAGCGCTTTGCACATCGATCGCTCGGGTCTCACTGCTCAGCAAACGTTCACTGCCCCGGTTCAGTTCAGCAGAAGCCGTTTCCAGCGTGTCCTGAATCTCAGTGGTCAAGGTGCGGATGGCTGCCACAACTACATCCTGAAGCTGCTGAGCTTGCAGCTTGTCTGGTTTGGCAGGCAGTTGACCAATGCTCAAAAGAGCGAGTTCACGGGAGATGCGACGAGCTTGCATAGGAATAAGAAAAAAGATGAAGGATGAAGAATCAAGCGAGAAGGGCAGGACTGGAGGGAGGGGGTGCGAACTTAAACCCTTCTGCTTTTCACGGCTTGAGCGGCAGATTAATCCGCAAAAGCTGATAAACCGCAGCTTTGGCGATCACTTCCGGGGAATATTGGTTGAGATCCAGCAATCCCGCTTTGTCAAGTTTGCGAGTTCGCCCTATTACCAGGATAGAGGGTGGTTTTGGCGTTTGGTTAGCGATTTTTTGCAAGCGCTGCGGCACTGTTTCCAACTCCTCGACGTAGATGACGGAGCGCTGGGTGTAAAACACTAGGCTGGGTTTAGCAAAACCCACCATAACGACTGGTTCAGCAGGCTGCTGCACTTGTACAATCGTGGCTGCCATTTGTCGTAAAGGCAGCTGCCGTTGGGAGTCCATTAGCAAGGTGGCAGGCATTAAAGCCAGCAAGACAAAAGCCACAAAGCTAATGAAGTTGACACTCCAGAGCCAACGACCCTGACGCCGAAGCAGCAAAATCAAGACGGCGATCGCCGCAATTCCCCAAATCACTGATCCGACGACCAACAGCCCCGATTGCTCGAGCAGTTCTGGCAAATCTGGCATTTCAGGATCATCGCCCATCCAATGAGTGCAGTAGAGCGTGACTCCGGTTAAGCCTGCCAGCATGAACCCATTGACAAGATGGCTAATCCAGACGCCTTTGTTCCAACCCGTCCGCTGATTCTGCGCGCGCGTCATCTGGTCGCTCCAGAACAGGGTAGTCCGCGTCATCTGGTCGCTCCAGAACAGGGTAGTCATGATGGCAGCAGCAGGCAACAGCGGGATAGTGTAGCTAGGAAGTTTGGTGACGGCAATTGTGAAAAAGACAAACACCACGACAAACCAGATGAAGGCAAATAGCCCCAGGTGAGCCGAGCGAGGCTGCTGTTGCCAATGGCGGCGTTGCCAAAACCGCAGCCGAGCGATCGCGATGGGCAAATAGACGGACCAGGGGGAAAAGCCAATAGGCACCACCAAAAAGTAAAAGAACCAGGGGGCCGAGTGGTGGTTGACGACCTGAGTGAACCGTTCAAGATTGTGATAGCCAAAAAAGGCATTGATGTAGGCCTCGCCATTGGCATGAATCACCAGCACAAACCAGGGGATGGCGATCGCAGCGAACAGCAATCCTCCCCGCAGTAGCCGCATTTCCTGCAACACAGGACGCAGATTGCCGACATAGCTCAGGAAGGCCAGGATAATCAATCCAGGGATCACAATGCCGACCGGGCCTTTGGTTAGTACCGCCAGGGCGCTCAGCACATAAAATGCCAAGTACCAACGCTGCTGTACCTTGGGCTGTTCGGGCTGGGCATAGCCTAGAAAAAATGCCAGCAGGCAGGAACCCATGCAACCCAGCAGCAAGGCATCAGATACGCCCGTTCTGGCCCAGACGATGGTCTGAGGATTAAGGGCAATCATGGCGGAACCTATGCAGGCAGAAATCCACCGCTGTGCCGAGGAGGGTAAAGGTGCTGACTTGGGCTGCGAGTCTAGGGAGGGGGCGTTGCCGGGGCTAGCATAGCCAAACCGCAGTAAGGTGTAAAAACCTAAGGCTGTGATGCCAGTCGCAGCTAAGGCAGAAGGAAACCGGACTGACCATTCATTCACACCTATGGTTTGGTAGGCGATCGCCATAATCCAGTAGACCAGCGGCGGTTTGTCAAACCGAGTGGCACCGTCGAAGTAGGGCGTAATCCAGTCTCCTGTGACAGTCATTCGCCGGGCGGCTTCAGCAAACAG
>DATNOY010000368.1:0-8970 GCA_036703495.1 Coleofasciculaceae cyanobacterium | reverse complement strand
AGTCGGTTCGCCAAACCAATCAGGGAGTGGCGATCGCGCGGAATCTTGGCATCCAGCTGGCCCAAGGAAAATGGATCGCGTTTTTGGATGCAGATGATTTTTTGTTGCCTAATCAGTTAAAGGCACGGCTGGCAGCGGTTGAGTCTCAGCCAGAGCTGGGGATGCTCCACAGCGGTTGGTATCGGGTCAACTCGCAAGGGGACATCTTGATGGCAGTAGAACCCTGGCATCAAATCCCTCGGTTGGATCTAGAGAGCTGGCTGCGCTGGAAACCTGTGCTGCCCAGCGCCATGCTGTTTCGACGAGACTGGCTGCTGCAATCAGGGGGCTTTGATCCGCGATTTCCTCCTGCTGAAGATACCGATCTAGTGCTGCGATTATCGCGATTAGGTTGTGAAGCGGGCTGGCTACCACAAATCACCGTTGGCTACCGCCAGCATGAACACAGCGCCATGCACAAAGGCTTGCCACAAGCCCGAGCCCTATCTGCTGTGATCGATCATTTCTTTGCGCAGCCCGATTTACCAGAGGCGATGGGTTGGCTAGAACGACAGGTGCGCTACAACACCCTCATTTGGATTGGCTGGTATTTGCACTACACCGGACATAATGCCGAAATGGTGGAGTATTTGCGGCGATCGCTTGCCTATTCACCCAATTCCCCGCTGGAGACAGTTGTCCATTGGGCAGATAGCTTTGCCGCCTTTTCTAGCAATTGGGGCAGTTCATTTGATGCAGAAGCTTTAGCTCAATCCGAAGAATGGCAAAAATTGATAAAAGATTGGGTATGTGGTGCGAGCGCCTCGCTTGCGCCTTAGGCACCCGCAACGCAAGCAAGACGTTCGCACTAGGTTGGGCGATTTCACAGAAATTGCCTTAAAACTTTAAGACCTAAAACTTTAAGACTGCCCAATCCGGCTCCCGGAAGTAGTGAATCATATTATCGAACTTGCGGAGTTCTGCCCGATGAACGCAGACATCGTGCATCTCCCCCGACTCTAACCACTGGTTGTTGAGTTCGACTAGCGTCTGACCCAGGCGATCGCGATCGGCGCTGTTAGCCCCTTCGCTAAAGTAGCCCAGGGTGATATGCGCTGTGAAGTTATATTGTTGCTCTACGCCCAGTGCAATTAGGTCAGGATTTTGGTAGAGGGTGCGCCGCAGTTGAATGACGCGATCATAGGATTCTTGCTCTCTGGGAACCAAGCAGACGCCTAAGGCCCGTGTTCTTAAAAACAGTCCAATAATTTGCCAGTAGATTGGCTTTTCGCTGTGGATGTCAAATTCGCTTTTCAGAAAGCTTTGGGCTACGCGATCGTGCAATCGTGACTCAAACGTGGGATCTTTGCGGGCATGATCAAACGCGCCTGCCCAAATCAAATCGGCCAGGGTAAAGTGAAAGCTCTCAGCCGGAACGGGAATCAGTAACTTGGGTTCTAGCTGCTCAACCAATTGCTGCTGATAGTGCTGCAAATGGGTGTATACTGCCGTATTCTGACTGTCTTCTGCCCACGGGGGGGTGATCACGGTATAACCTGGAAAGGGAGTGGGCAGAATGGTGCCATCTGGTTGCTGCACAAACTTAGGAGATGGCTGAATGTACTGCACCTGCGACTGATAGCCTTCTGGCAGAGTCGCCCGTGCCACTCGGTTTACGTAGACTTGATAAGTGTCGTCCAATCTTGCCTGCCTTCTGTTCCAACTCTAAGAAGATCTACCTGATTTTGGGATCGAAATTGCAAATTCTCAATTAAATTTAGCGGTAACGCATCCCATTATTCTGCTATGTCAGTGTATCTATTTTGGGGAGATGATGACTTCGCTCTGAATCGGGCGGTAATAGAATTGCGCGATCGCATTCTTGATCCCGATTGGTCGAGCTTTAACTATGATAAGCTGCCGCCCGAGCAGCCGGATGCCATTGTCCAGGCGCTGAATTTGGCCATGACGCCACCCTTTGGGGCCGGACAACGGTTGGTATGGCTGTCCGAGACAACGCTGTGTCAGCGCTGTCCGGATGATTTGCTCAGCGAACTAGAGCGATCGCTGCCTACCTTACCCGATACCACTGTATTACTGCTCACAACCTCCAGTAAGCCCGATGGTCGGATCAAATCCACCAAGCTGTTGCAAAAACATGCTGAAATCCGGGAGTTTGCTACTATTCCTCCCTGGAAGACGGATTTATTGAGCCAGCAAGTGCGACGAGCGGCCCAAGAAGTGGGAGTCAAATTGACTAGTGGAGCCGTACAATTGCTGGCCGAATCAGTTGGCAACAACTCGCGGCAGCTGTTCATGGAGTTGGAAAAGCTTAACCTGTATGGGGCAGACAGCAAACAGCCCCTAGGGGAGGCTGCCGTCACAACGCTTGTAACCGCCTCTACCCAAAACAGTTTGCAGCTGGCTGCTGCCATTCGCCAAGGAGATGCCAGTCGATCGCTCACCCTGATTACGGATCTGGTTCGTCAGAATGAGGCCCCTTTGCGGATTGTCGCTACTCTAGTTGGGCAATTTCGCACCTGGCTCTGGGTAAAACTCATGCTAGAAGCAGGTGAGCGAGACGAGCGAGAAATTGCTCGCGCGGCTGAAGTGAGCAACCCCAAACGCATCTATTTTTTACAACAGGAAGTTAAATCTCTGCCGCTCTCTAGCCTTCGGCAGACTCTCCCAATTTTGCTGGAGCTAGAGTATGGCTTAAAAACCGGAGCCGAACCTACAGCGCTGTTGCAAACCAAGGCGATCGAGCTGTGTCAGCTCTACCGTAAGACCTGAATTGTGAAACCTGGATTATGAAACCTGAATTATGAAACATGAGAGGTGTGCTTCCCCTTTAAAGTCTTAGTTTCATTGCCCTGCAAAATTTACTATTTCCTAAAACTAAAACTTCCTATGGCAATACACACGCCTGGAACTTCTCGCCCTTAGAATGATTCAGAACATTTAAGACATCCGATATTAAGTTTTTTGCTTTTTCGTTATGATGACTGCTTTATCTCCGCTGATTCAATTGGATTCTAAACGTCTGTTTACTCGCTCGCTGTTGATTGGCTCCCTTGCGGCTACAGGACTGCTGTTAGGTTGGGTTCCTAGCTTCCGCCCCTCCGAAGGGCTCTCAGCTTCTAGACTGGTTTTAGACAATGCCGCCTATGCTCAGGCAGCTGTGAGTGAGAGTGAAATTCAGAGCTATGCGCGATCGGTGTTGGAAATTGAACCGATCCGGCAGGCCGCTTATGACAGTATTAAGCGCCAGAGTGGGGCAGAGGTGCCCCCTATCTTGTGCCACCGTCCCAGCAGCCTCAATAACCTCGATCCCAGCATCCGTCCGATCGCAATTGACTACTGTAACCAAGCGATCGCGATCGTTGAACGCAACAACCTCAGCATCACCCGCTTCAATGAAATCACGGTGGCACATCAGTCTGATTCTGGTTTAGCTGATCGCATCCAGCAGGCGATCGCAGCTATCCAAGGGCAGTAGGTCTAGACAGCGACTCAGTGCAAACTGCTTTTGAGGGTCTTGGAGCCATGAATCTGAATTAAAATTGAGACTAGACCGTTTTAAGGCAATCTCATGGCTCGACTTGATCCCTATACTCTGCAACTGCAAATCACCCGCATGTTTGAGCAGGGTCAATCCTTCTTTGCCACTGTCAAAGTGCAGGATTGGCTGCGAGAACATAATCAAGACCCCAACGCCTACAACATTTTGTTTCACCAGAAACCCGCAGCGCCAGGTTCAGGGCAAACGATCGCCATTGATATTGAGCTACAGCGAAAAGATGGTCAACCTGTGGATGAGTGGCTTCAGCAAGAGGTGAATCGCTGAAGCGGATAAGATAGCCATCCCCTGTACCTTGTTGCAAGGTACCTGTTGTAACCTGCACTTTGCATAAATAGCCCTGGATTAACGAGATCATGAGTGATTCTGTCAGTTGGACGGCGGAAGCTGAAGCCCGTCTTAAGGAAATTCCATTTTTTGTTCGCCCTGCTGCCCGCAAAAAGATTGAAAAATTTGCTGCAGAGATGGGCGCAAGCCAAATCACAGTCGAAGTGTATGAGCAGGCCAAACAGAAATTTGGCTCGTAGGGCCGAAGCATTGGCAGATCAGTGCTCAGTGCAGGCTTAGGATTGTCCGCTGAATGCTTCAGTCCTACTAGAAATCCTCTACTAGAAATCGAAGTAGATATACGGCGGAGCCTCATTGGGTGCTAAAAGCCAGGCAGCAAACAGGCAGAGGGGAACCAGCAAGAGCTTGATAATCCAGTTCAGGTGCAGTTTCAAGCCTCGGTTGATCAGATAGGCGATCGCCATCCCTGCCATAATCAGCCACAGAAATAAAGCAATGTGGAAGCGATCGATTTGCAAAGTTTCCACATAAATCTTCTGAGCAAATTGGATATCACCCGCCTGACCCACGAGCCGCTGTAGGGCTAAGCCGGAGTCTTTCAAGTCAGGCAAGCGGAAGAAAATCCAAGAGGTAAACACCATCAGCTGCGTCATACCCCAAGCCAACAGCATACCGGGTAGGCTCTGCCACCAGATCTGCATGAACTGCCAGCGTTTCGCGGCAGCATCGGTCAATCGATGTACCGCTAGTGCCAACCCGTGCAATCCTCCCCAGACGACAAAGCCCCAGGCTGCTCCATGCCAGATGCCAGCCAGCAGCATCACAACCGTCAGGTTGAAGCAAGTCCGCCATAAGCCGCGCCGTGACCCGCCTAGCGGAAAATACAGGTAATTCCGCAACCATTCGCCCAAGGTCATGTGCCAGCGTCGCCAAAAATCTGCAATATTGGTGCTCAGGTAGGGGAAATCAAAGTTTTGCGGCAGTTCAAACCCCAACAAAATGCCACTGCCCCTCGCCACATCCACATAGCCACTAAAGTCTAAATAGAGCTGCAAGCCATAGGCAAAGGTAGCTAGCCATAGATCATCACTGCCGGCCCGCTCTACATTGCCAAAAATCAAATTCACCACGTTTCCTAGGTGATCAGCCAGCAGCAGTTTTTTAATGGCACCACAGGCGATCAGCCATAGCCCTTCCACAATTTGGGGAGCGGCCGGAAACTGCAGGGCTTGCAGCTGAGCCGCAAAGGGATGAAAGCGGGTGATCGGCCCGGAAATCAGCTTAGGAAAAAAAAGCTTGTAGGCAGAGAACTTAAGAAAATCATGGGTAGCAGGAGCACCTCGATAAACATCGACTAGATAGGCAATGCACTCAAAGCTAAAAAAGCTGATGGCCAGCGGTGCAATGATGGTGTTGCGAATCCAATCGGCGCTTTGGTTCATGGATTCTTGCTGAACTAGCAGCCCTACTGAGTCCAGCAGGAAAGGGATGTACTTAAACCCCAGTAGCAACAGCAGAATCAGCGTTATGCCCACCCCTAGGAGCTTTAACCGACGTTGATCCCAATCTTGCTGGGCATACTGCCAATCGTCGTCGGAGATGCGCCAATCCATGGGCATGCCGATCGCCTTGCCCCAGAAAAATGTCACGGCTGTCATTCCCAGTAGCAGCGGCACATACTGAATTTGCAGCGAGCTATAAAACACGACACTTGCAATCACTATCACCCACAGTCTTAGCGATCGCCGCTCCACCGACCAAAAAATTCCGAGGGTGCTGAGCAGGAACAGTCCGTAAATAATTGAGAGGAAGGTCATGTGGAGGAGAGATAAAAGATCAACGGCAGCAGCAGTCTGAATTCTAAGGTTTGAGTGTTACACCAAATCACTCAAATGAATCACTTGAAGTTCAAAATTTAAAGATCGGCGTCCAAGGATGATGGATTAAAAAACATCGACGGCAGTATAGGCGAAGCATTCAGGATATAACTTCGATCGAATGGCAAGGCTTTTGCTGCCATACTTCGCTCTTGCTAAAGCTTGGCATCTCGCATGCCTTGCCCAAACTTCTTCGCCGCACACAGCGAACAAACTGACCAGCGTTCCAGTTCTCCAGTAGGCGTTGGGCATTGGCAGGAAGGGCAGAGTGGCAGGTGTTGTGCTCGCGATCGCATGGTTCTGGCCCAGCTGCGGAAGGCAGTTTGCGGATCAAGAGAGGGGGGGGAGATGGGCAGAGGAGCAGCGGCAGCAACGCGGCTAGGATGGTTTTGCCATAGAACAGCGGTTTCCGGGGTCTCAGGTGGACTGGAATGGGTATGCCAGTGAGCGGTGGAAAAACGGATGTCGGTCAGACTGAGGGACAAGCGATCGTTGAGCTTGTCTAAGATGCGATGCCGTTCAAAGGCGAGATTTTGCGCCCAGGCAGAACTTGAGGTAGCAACACTCAACACATGCCGCTGGATGGCGATCGGCCGTGTTTGAGTGGCTACAGCCACACCCACAACGTCCCCCCAGCAGGCTAGCAGCTGTTGAAATTGCCGACGCCCCTTCCAACTCTCCTGATGATCTAAAATGCCTAAAACCTGTTGCAGAGATTTCATCAGCCTAATAAGATCCTCAAGCGAAGTATAGGATGCATGGCAAAGAAGGCTATCAAATAGGGAGTGACCTTATAATACTTACGCTACAAGTTGCCGTTTCACGGTTTTTTCCTGGAAATTAGTTATCATATGCCATTAGAGTTGAGAGATAAAAACTTTACTCCACATATGGGAGCAACCGAGAGGTAATATAGCGCTAAACGCTATATGTGGAATCAGATCCCTTTAAATTTGCTTGTGATAGAACTGAGTCCTGACTGAAGAGACTCATAACGGTTTACAAAAGTTCTTTATTTTGCTCGTGAACTGGCAGGAGTGCTGTAATGCGCCAACCCGCTTCGATAGATCCTTTTACCCCTTCTCCTGAGACGCAAGTGCCGCATCCTGTGCTGCGGGCAGCGCTCGACAATTTGGATGTCCAACTCGAAGAAGAGTTGATCCGCTATCGACGGCAACAGCGCTTTCAGCTTGATCCGTCTAGACGCCGTTCATCTCCGGTCAAACCTTACGCATTTGGCAGCAAAATTCCGGCTCGTCCTACTCGCGATGGCGTGCATCTGCCGAATGTACGGGCAGCCTTCAATCTGGAATCAACGGGTGAGCTACCCATTGGTAATAGTGCCGCTAGCGAAAACCCAGTCAAAGCTATTCTGGGTAACACAGTCAGTTCTCCAACGGCTCAGCCATCTATGCAGCAAGATTGGCGATCGCAGCCCCTTGTCAATCCTGTGCCTCCGTCACCCGCTCCCTCAGAAGCGCCTGATGCCGGCATCGGCAGCTATGCTCAGCAGTTTGAGCTATCGGCTCATCCGCCCAATGCAGCGTTGCAAAGATTAGTTCAGGAAAGAGGTTATAGTCATCTTTACACTCAGCCCCCGTCAGCTCCAGAAGGATATTTAGAATCTTCTGAAGAACTGCTGAAAAGTATTGAGGAAGAAGATTCAAGTTTGCGGGCTCAGCGGAAAACTGATCTGCTGGATACCCTGTTGACGCCTTTAGGGATTGGCTCAATGCTATTGTTGCTGCTCTCTAGCGTCACATTGGGCTATGTGATTATGAATCCTGCCACTCTCAGCGCCTTTTTAGCACCCGCGCCTAATCTTAATCCTTCCAATGATTCCACTAGCCCTCTGACTCGCGTTCCAACTACGCCGATCGAGGGGGCTCCACCTTCGCCTGATCTAGCAGCTCAGGAGTTTAAAGATTTGAATCTCGATACGCTCAGCACATTGCCGGGTTCAGAGCGGCGATCGCCTGCTGCAAATTCTAAACCTAACTCAGCGGCTGCAAGCGGCTCCAGAACGAACAGTTCTCTTTCTAAACCGGCTTCAGGCTCACCCCTCCGCTCAGCAGAACCCCAAAGTAGCAACGCTGTGCCAGCCGTAGTGCCGCAATCTGAGTTACCTGCGATCGCAGTTCAATCTGCTCCGCCAGTTGCGCCTGCCCCAGAGCCTGCACAGTCCTATCGTCCCGCTCCGGCTGCTCCGGCTGCGACCCGCAGACCGCCAGCTTCACCTGCGCCTGCTCCAGAAGTTGCAACTGCGCCCTCTATTAAACCTTCTGTATCTTCTGATCATCTCTACTACGTAGGAACTGATTACAGCGGTGATTCCAGCTTGCAGCAAGCTCGTAATGCGGTTCCAGATGCCTATGTCCGTAACCTACCTTCTGGGGCTGCTAAGGTGCAGATGGGCGCATTCAGTAATGAAGCGGCCGCCCAAGAACGCGTCCAGGAGCTGCGGCAACAGGGTATTTCGGCTCAGGTCTATCAACCCTAGGTCTATATGGGGAGTGGACTGTAGATCGATGGGAGATAGACGAGCTGACAGACGGGCTGTTGGAATCAGCTCGGTTCGCCTTGCAACTCAAAATGCAACATTGCCAGTCCTTATCGTGGCAACAGTGAAAACAGCGCCAATGTTAAGAAAAATAGTGTGACGGCTGCCATGACCAGCACCATCACCCGCGCCAGACGCCATGTCACAAATTGTATGTGACGTAAAAATTCCCAGCCAATCGTTTGCAGGGCTGACGCTAGGATCAGCTGTCCCTGCAAATTGTTGAAACTGCCAATTTTGTCCCGCAAGCCAGGGAAGACGGTCGTCACTAATATCAACAAGAGGCTGCTGAGCGTGCCGATGGCTGCTAAAAAAGCAAACGTTACTGTCATCCCCTGTAGAAAAAACTTGCCCTCGCGTCGCAGATATCCCATAGGGGTTTCAAAATTTGCTTAGGGAACAATCAACACCGGGCACGGGGATAGGTTAATGACTCGATTGGTAACACTATCCTGAGCACCCTCATCGGTCAGTCCCAATCCGCGACATCCCATAATGATTAGGTCAGCGGCAATTTCATCTGCGACATCGCAAATGGTGAAAGCGGGTTTGCCCTCCCGCTCGATGACTTCTGCGTCAATGCCCAGGTCAGAGAAGAGAACTTTGGCAGTTGAAAGCAGTTCAGCGATGGCTTGCGGTGAGGTCATTTCCTGATCGGCAATTGTTTTGGGCATTGCTTCGGCGTC
>DATNOY010000367.1:0-5754 GCA_036703495.1 Coleofasciculaceae cyanobacterium | reverse complement strand
CTTCCCATGCTGCTGCTGCCCTGGAAGACATCAAACAGCGGTTGGCTGAGTTAGAGTCTTTAATTCCTAAAGTGACGGTACTGGAGGGAAAGTTAATGGCCTTCTGAGTTCGCGATCGCCCCTCCCTCAGAAGGCAAATACGTTTCCCAATCCGGGCAACTTTCCTATTGCATCCACTCCAGCCGCATCCACTCCAGCTGCATCCACTCCAGCCGCATCGACTCCAGCCGCATCGACTCCGGCACCAGCTGTGCCGACTCCCCCTTCTGCCCCTGCTCAACGCTCCTCCAATCCAGGTTCTTCCATCGCCTCACTTTGGATGCAGGTGAACCAGGATCAGCAGTCTACCGCTCCCCCTGCACCGCAGATGCCGCTCGAGCAATGTCCTAACTGCAGCCACAAGCTGCATCCCCCGCTCAAAGCATCGGGACGGCAAGTGTGTGTTAAATGCGGCTGGTCGAACCGTCCCTATTCAGGACAGCTGGTGGAGCAGCGGGTGGAGGCGGCTCCCCTCCCCGATCTGGATTTGCACCAACTTTTAGAGCGGGCAGCAATCGAATCTCTGGATAACATGAAGCCTCGCAAGAAGCAGGGTTGAGCAAGTCCTGTCGGTGATTTTCAGAGGATTAAGGGGGGCTGGTGGTGAGCGATCGCCCCGTTAAAAAATAGGTCATCATCTCGCCTTTCCCTTTAATTTCGATCACGCCCCGGGCGGCCAATTCGTACCGTTGCTTCAGCAATTCGTAGGTAGCGGCTGTCACTTGGATGTGTCCGGGCAAGCCATGAGACTCCATGCGGCTAGCTGTATTGACGGTATCACCCCAGAGGTCGTAGGTAAACTTGGTTGTGCCAATTACACCGGCCCGCACGGCCCCCGTGTGGATGCCAATGCGGATACTTAGAGGATGAGCAGTCTGCTCCCGCCAGCCAGATACACTGAATTGAGAGATTTCTTTTTGCATGTCTAGGGCTAGTTCGGCGATCGCTTCGGCATGGTCGTCTCGGGGCATAGGTAGCCCTCCCACCACTAAGTAAGCATCACCAATCGTTTTAATCTTCTCAAGTTTGTGCTGTTCAACTAGGCGATCAAACGCCGAAAAGATCTGATTGAGCAGCTCCACAAGCTCGGTTGAAGAGAGAGAAGCCGAGAGTTCAGTGAAGCTAACAATATCAGCAAACAGCACCGTTACCTCTGCAAAGCTATCGGCGATCGTTTGCTCTCCTTGCTTCAGGCGATCGGCAATGGCTTTAGGCAGAATATTCAGCAACAAGCGCTCAGATTTTTCTTGTTCCAGCTGAATTTGCTGTAAAAAGGCTTGCTCCTGATCTCGCAGCCGCTTTTTTTCTAAACTTGCGCCAATTCTGGCTTTAAGCAGGGTGGGATTAAACGGCTTAAATAAATAATCTTCCGCACCCAGCTCAATACATCGGACAACACTATCAATATCATCGAGCGCCGAGATCATAATCACCGGAATGTGCCGCAGGTGAGGAGCAGATTTGATATGCTCTAAAACCTCATAGCCATTCATTCCAGGCATCATCACATCTAGCAATACCAAGTCAAACGGCTGCTGAGCTACTTTTTCCAAAGCTTGCAATCCGTTTTCTGCCATGACAACGATATGCCCTTGCCGGGTTAAACGGCGGGAGAGCAAGTCGCGATTCATCTCGTTGTCATCTACTACCAGCACAAGACCCTGCTCAGGCATGTTGGCATCTCTTCGGGGTAAACAGGCAACGCGCTAATGTCTGATCCACTAGCTATATGTAGCCACTTTACCCAAGAGCGCCTGAATTTTGCCCAATAGACGAGAAAATTCTATAGGTTTGGTATCGTAGTCATCGCAACCTACCTCTAAGCAGCGTTCGCGATCGCCCGACATGGCATGCGCCGTCAGAGCAATGATGGGAATCAGTTGCGTCCTCGGCATAGACTTGAGGTGCCGGGTGGCCGACCAGCCATCCATGACGGGCAAACTCATGTCCATGAGAATCAGGTCGGGTGCTTCGGTTTCAGCCAGCTGAATGCCTTGCTCACCGTCGATCGCAATCAAAACTTGCAGACCTTTGCGCTCCAACCGACGGGACAGCATATCCCGATTCATTTCATTATCTTCGACTAGCAGTATTGTAGGCATCTGACTCGTTTCCTGGGTCAAACGGAAGTGAAGGTGCAGACAATGGAACTTCGGAGTTTAACTTTGGGAATCTGCCAAAATTATCACCCTGAAACTTTGAGGATTGGAGGCTACGTAGCTGCCTATTGTTTAGCTACAGCGCCAACTCCGTCCATTTCGCATTCCCAAATGACAGGGAAAATTGTGTTTAGAACTACAGAAAGATGCACTCATAAACAAGGTTCCCGCAAGTTGGAATTGGATAACAGGATGGGAAATAATTTGAAATGTTCCTAAGAGAGAGAAATAAAGTTTGTAGATTGCCGCTGTTGAATCCAGCGGATGACCAAATCTCGCACCTCACGCAGCAGATCATCTCGGTGATACGCCCCTTTTTGGAGAACTTGCTCGACATAGCCATTGAGGCGGAGCCGATCGGCAGGGGTGAGATCCATGGCTGTCACCACAATGACGGGCAGCGATCGCCAGGCAGGAATTTGGCGCAGGGCATTGAGAAACTGGAAGCCGTCCAACTCAGGCATCATCAGGTCTAGCAACACTAAGTCGGGCTGGCAGGTGTCTAGTTGATCTAAGGCAATTTTGCCGTTTTCGGCTTCGGTGACACTCCAGCCTTCTTTCTCCAGCATTTTGCGAAACATTTGCCGGGTGGCGGTATCATCCTCGGCAATTAGCACCTGTCCCAGGGGCAGCGGGCGATCGCTGAGGGGATGCGGACAGTATTGATCCAGCAAGCGGGTGAGGCGTTTGTAATCTATTGGTTTAGTGAGATAGTCTGCTGCACCCAAGGTAAAGCCCAGATTCTTGTCATCCACCATGCTCATGACAACGACAGGAATATCTGCCAGGTCTGGATCGGCTTTGAGGGAAGACAGGACTTGCCAGCCGTTCATATGGGGCAGCAGCACATCCAGCGTAATGGCATCGGGGCGGAGGATTTTGGCCAAACTTAATCCTTCATCGCCCGAAACGGCAGTCTCGACTCGGAAGCCCTCTTTGGTCAAGTAGCGAGCCATTAACTCTCGCACCGCCGCATCATCATCAATCACCAGAATGGTGCCAATGGGAGTCGCGTGAATTGCGGTGGGCTCAACCCAGGGAATCTCGGGGAGACTCTCAGGCGGCAGCACAGGGCGATCGTCCACCTGTACGGGCAAGCAAATGGTAAAGGTTGAGCCTTTGCCTAGCGCACTGTTCACCGTAATATCTCCACCCATCATCTGGCAGAAATGGCGGCTGATCGCCAACCCCAAACCAGTGCCACCATACTTGCGGGTGGTAGAAGCGTCTGCCTGAGTGAACGCCTGAAAGACTCGACTCAGCTGCTCCAGGGTCATGCCGATGCCCGTATCGGTAACGCGGAAGGTGATCCAGTCGCTAGGTGAGGGGCGATCGCCAGACGCATCTGCTTGACCATACTCCCTTGACCCTGGCGCACTCACCCGTTCTATGGTTAGCGTAATGCTGCCCTGCTCAGTAAACTTAGCGGCATTGCTGAGCAGGTTGAACAGCGCCTGGCGAAGTTTGGTCAGGTCAGCATGCATGGAGCCTAGTTCTCCCGATCGGATGATGTTGAGGGTGTTTTGATTTTTGCCAATCAAAGGCTGAATGGTGCTTTCTACTTCAAAGATGACATGCTCTAGATCGAAGGTTTCCAGGTAGAGATCCATCTTGCCAGCTTCGATTTTGGAGATGTCAAGGATATCGTTAATCAGCCCTAACAGATGTTTGCCAGCTCCGCGAATTTTTTCTAGATCGGGAGTCATGTCTTCATAGCCCAGATCTTCTGCGTCTTCCTGAAGCATCTCGCTATAGCCAATGATGGCATTCAGCGGCGTTCGCAGTTCGTGGCTCATATTGGCAAGAAACTGGCTCTTAGCGCGGCTGGCTTCTTCGGCGGCTTCTTTACTCTTGAGCAGCGCTTCTTCTGCCTGCTTGCGATCGCTAGTATCGCGCTGTACGGAAATCCAGTGGGTGTAGGTGCCATCGGCATCGGCGATCGGCACCATTTCAAACTCTAGCCAAAATTCGGAGCCATCTTTGCGATATTCAATCAGTTCAGCATTGAAGGCTTCGCAACGGGCGATCGCAGTCTGCACTCTAGCCAGTTCGGCTGGATCGGTTTTGTCGCCATGTAACACGCTAGGAGACTTGCCAATCATTTCATCCAGACTGTAACCCGTCATCCGGGTAAAAGCCTGGTTGACATAGACAATTTTTAGATCCTCTGGCTGCGTACTCTGGGAGATGACGACGGCATCGTTGGTATTGACTACAACCGATTCCAACAGCCGCAGCCGCTCTTCGGAATGCTTGCGATCGGTAATATCAAAAATGACGCCATCTAGACAAATCAGTTCGCCCTCCGCGTCGAAAATGCCCTGTCCTTTTTCGTAGACCCAGCGAATGCTGCCATCGGCATGGCGAATGCGGTATTCCAAAATGTAGGGATGCTGTCCTGCGATCGCCCGATCCAGCTCACTACGAATTCTTCCCTCATCTTCGACTAAAACAATTTCGGTAAAGCTCAGCCCCTGATCGCGCAGAAACGCCTCAGCTGCATAGCCCGTAATCGCTTGAATGGGTTCGCTGATAAACTCCATCGTCCAGTCGGCATCATGGGCGCAGCGATATACGGCTCCAGAAATATTGGCCAGCAGCGATCGGAAGCGTTCCTCCCGTTCCCGGATGGCGGCTTCCGCTTGCTTGCGCTCCGTAATATCCATCATCACCCCCGACAGGCGAATTGCCTTGCCCTCGGCATCATGCAGCACTTTGCCGCGAACAGTCACCCAGCGCATGCTGCCATCAGGTCGAATAATCCGATACTCCGGCAGATAATCTGTGCCCTGGCGCAAGGCTCGTTGCTGAGCCTGCAGCACCTGCTTGCGATCGTGAGGATGAACATATTGGAAGAAATCTTCATAGGTGCCGCCAAATGAGCCAGAGGTCAGCCCAAAGATCTGCTCCACCTCTTTGGACCACTGCTCCTCGCCCGTGCGAATGTTCCAGTCCCAGCTGCCCATTGAGGCGGCGCTGAGGGCGATGCGCTGGAGTTCTTGTCCTTGCCGCAGCGCTTCCTCGGTTTTTTGGCGCTGGATGAACTGCCCAATTTGGCTCCCGATCGCCGCCATCATCTTGGTCAGATCCGTATCGGGTTTGTAAGCTTTTTTATAAACTTTGCGGCTGAAGAACAGCATCACCCCCATCACAGTATCGCCACTGTAGATGGGAAAACCGCTGGCCGACCGAACGGCTCCCGGCATTTCGGCAGGCTGAACCCCATCTAAATCGAGGTTGAGGTGAGTTTGCCAAACGGGTTCTCCCTTTTGCCAAACTTGTCCAGGTAAGCCCACACCCCGCTGCCATTGCCTGACAGCGGCTGTCTGTGGCGGCAAGGATTGAGCGGGCTGATGCCAGGTTGCCACCTGGGACAAAGCCTCGGCCGTTTCATTCACTTGCCAGAGTTCCCCGATTTCCCACCCCAAATCTGCTTTCATACTGTCGCAGATGGCTTCAAGGATGGTCGGCGCTGCCGCTTGCAACGTTGCGGCATCTGCCAAAGCCCGAGTTGCGGCATGTTGGGCACTCAGACGGCGAGCCGCCCGGCGCTGCA
>DATNOY010000366.1:0-2791 GCA_036703495.1 Coleofasciculaceae cyanobacterium | reverse complement strand
GTCTGCAGCTAGGGATAGAGGGGAAAGAGATTGAGTACAATCGCCTCCGTCAAGCCTTGCTGCTCGTCGTGGATCAATCAGACTATCAAATTCTAGGAATTTGTTCCGCAACCTTTGCTCAAGGTTGCCAGGCGCTGCGGGCGTATGCCCAAGCCCTAGGGTATCCGCTTAGCTCAAATCTGCAGGCGATCGACGGAGCGATCTATATCAAATTCAACCCAAGGTTGGAGTCCTGCTATGTTGATGCGTATAACGGAGCCTATCGCGGTGTTTTAGTGGCTTGTCAATCAGACAACGCAGCCGGGATCAACGAGATGTATGGGCATCTGCCGCTGGATTTATTTGAGGAGCCTGAAAACCGTGGGATCGATCGGCCGGCAACATAGGATGTAGTATCGGCATAACAGGTAGAAAAATCGAGTTTCTGATGCCTTTCCTGAAGTTTAAGGCTGCTCATCAAAGCAAGCCGGTCTATCCCTGACTCTCTAGTAAACCTTGGCTTAAATCCAACGACCGTTTGGAGTGTGAGCGTCTCGCTCACGCGGGCAAGATGCCCGCACTAGGGTCACTCAATTTTCGCCATCTTGTACTAGCGACACTGCAGCTTCTGAGAATTGACTTGAAACTGAATGCTAGCGATGCGCTTCTTGCCCGGTAGTTCTTGCGCACCGAGGATATAGCCTTCCTGCCGGAGTTCTTCAACGGTTCGCCAAAAGATCTGATTATTGCGCGAGGAGTTGCTGCCCAACAGGTCAAGATTTTTGAACAAGTATTGTTTAGAAATCACCAGGTACTGGCCTTCTTGAGGGTTGTCCCACTTCATGCGGCTGGCCAGATAAATCAGCAGCTTGGTCTTATAGTCGCTTTTGGCATTTCCCCCCAAACGCTGCTGAATATCCACATCACTGGCAAACAAAACATAGTCACCCGTGCGGCCTGGGCCCTCAAAAAACTCTAACGAGACCGTGTAGGCATCTGCCAGTTCATAGGTGTAGTCAGCGGCTTTAGCCAGATCAAAGTCGCGCGGCACATTATCAATTTCGTAGTCCTTAATGCGGAGTACGCTCTTGATCACCACCTTAGCGCCCATGCTGTTGCCTTTACGCAGCGATTGAGCCAGAACCAGCTCGGTGCGGTGAAGGGCTACTAAGTCGCGGTTGAGCTGCGATCGCAACTTTGAGGCAAATCCCCCATCTTTGGTGCGGGTGTAGCCCAAGCTGGCTAACAAGTCATTGGAGCGGAAGGAGACGATCGCGCCATTGCCCTGCTGGGCAGCCAGCCTGTACAGATAGAGCACAATAGAAACCTGCCGAGGATTCAGAAAAGTCAGCAGCGCCATAAACAGCCGCTGGATTTTGCGATCTTGGATTTTTTCTAATCCATTACTAATCCCTTGATCGGTGCAGGTTTTTAGGTCAAGTTTGGCATATTCTTGCTTTAGCTCTTCCCATTCTTCGGTTGAGAGGTTTTCTAGCGGCACCCGACGCGTGACAGCCACCTCGCTAGTTTCTCGGGAGTCGGCTTCCACTTTCATTTCTAAGTAGTAGCCGCTCTCATCCGATCGCAAAATTGGCAATTGCACATCTGGATTTTTCAGAGAGGCTGCCGCTCTGGGCAACACCATGAGCAGTTGCCCATCCACAGGGAAAGTATTGGATTGCCGAATTGTTGCGCTAAGTCCCATAGTGTTCTGCCTTGGTTGGTTAACGCTAGGAGTAGTGCCAACCTTTACCGTACAACTATATATGGGACTCGAAATTCGTCAAGAGTGCGTTTGAACGCTAGATATGGAAATATGCCTGTAACGCCCCCGTATGATTTTGATCGGGTTGCCTGTAACTTTGGCGTCAGGTTTGACCTGTAACACCCGCGTATGGGGATCAAACTTGCCTGTAACGCCCGCGTCTAATTTTGGGAATTAAGGGATCGTTGCTGTCTTCAGACCCATTGTGCTCAGATCCAACTTATCAGCAGAAGCTGACGATCTGTTCCTTGGATTTCAGCTGACAGTCAGCTTGTAACGCCCGCGTCAAAATCACCTTTTGACCTGTAACGCCCGCGTCTAGTTTTAGCCTGTAACGCCCGCGTATGCAGTGGCTGTAACACCCGCACAGCGATCGATTGGCCCCTTGAGATCAAAAAATTTCGGTGCTAACCTTGCCTGCATCAGAACCATAGATGAAGTTCGTTCAGAAAGGAGTCCCCGAAAAAGTTGATGGCGTGGAGCGCTGCTAACCGCTGATTAAATCCGCTAGAAACCCCTAGCAAAAACCCCTTTGCCTCCCTACCACAGTCAGCAAAAGGGTTGATTGAGTAACTTTACGTCCCCAGCCTTGGGGAACAGATTTGTATGTTCAAAAATTTTATCAGGTCTTGCGATTCTGGCATAGAGTCGCAGGCAAGTTGGGTTTGCTTTGATTTCAGCAAACCCCTTTCCGCCTACCTTAGGGAGGTGTAGCGTCGTGGCGATCGCTGCCTCCTCAAAATTTGTTTATGTGTCAGAAGACATTTCGTTTCTGGCACTTTTTCCCCATCGGTTTGACTATATCTATGCTGAACATTCCCAGCCTGGGCAATCTCCCAACTGGCAGACTGAGAGCCGCTATCCGTTATCCGACCGGGTGTTGTCAGAAGGGGCCTATCTTTATGGGGTACGGTTTGCTGCCGATACTCAGTATTGTCTGTTGGATATTGATAGAGGCAGTGCCTACCACCCCGCCCGTGATCCGCTGGCGATCGGTCGGATTCAGTCGGCTTTAGAACTGTTGGGTTTGGTGTCTCATTTGGCTTG
>DATNOY010000365.1:0-2151 GCA_036703495.1 Coleofasciculaceae cyanobacterium | reverse complement strand
TGCGGATGGGGTTAGGAAAAATTCTGTTGCAGTCTCCTGACTTGCTACTGCTAGACGAGCCGACAAACCATCTTGATCTGGAAACCATTGAGTGGCTGGAGAATTATTTGAAGGGAATTGATACCCCAATGGTGATCGTCTCCCATGACCGAGAATTTCTCGATCGCCTCTGTACGCAAATTGTGGAGACAGAGCGAGGCGTTTCCATGACCTATTTGGGCAACTACAGCGCCTATCTTCAGCAAAAAGCGGAAGCCCAAGATGCGCAGCTGAGTGCCTATGAGCGACAGCAAAAGGAATTGGAAAAGCAGCAGGCTTTTGTGGATCGGTTTCGGGCTAGTGCTACCCGCAGTACTCAAGCCAAGAGCCGTGAAAAGCAGCTGGATAAAATTGAGCGGATTGACGCTCCAACCGGCAGCTTAAGAACGCTTCACTTCCGGTTCCCAGCTGCACCGCGCAGCGGTCGAGAAGTCGTCATCGTGAACGATCTGACCCATTTTTATGGGGACAAAATCCTGTTTTTGGGTGCAGATTTATTGATTGAGCGAGGGGATCGGATTGCGTTTTTGGGCCCTAACGGTTCTGGAAAATCTACGCTACTGCGGCTGCTGATGGGATTAGAACAGCCCGCAGAAGGGACAATTAAACTAGGGGATCATAATGTGATCCCCGGATATTTTGAGCAGAATCAGGCAGAAGCACTGGATTTAGAAAAAACAGTGATTGATACAATTCACGATGAAGTGCCGGATTGGAAGAATGAGGAAGTTCGCACCTTATTGGGACGATTTCTGTTCAGTTCGGATACAGTTTTCAAGCAGGTTTCTGCTTTGAGCGGGGGTGAAAAAGCGCGTCTGGCACTGGCAAAAATGTTGTTGGCTCCCGTCAATTTGATGATTTTAGATGAGCCAACCAATCACTTGGACATTCCAGCCAAGGAAATGTTGGAAGAAGCACTGCAAAACTTTGATGGGACCGCAATCTTGGTTTCTCACGATCGCTACTTCATCTCCCAAGTGGCAAACAAAATTGTAGAAATTCGCGATGGGCAGCTGCGGCTGTATCGCGGCGATTATCACTACTATCTTGACAAAATTGAGGAAGAAAAAGAGCGGGCAAAACTTGAGGCGATTGAAGCTGAAAAGGCTTCCAAGGTAGCCGCTAAACGAGACAAGCAAAAGCAGAAAGCAAAATCTAGAAAGAGTTAGGTCAACCTGAAAGTAAAGACTCAATGAATGAATTGAGATTGCGAACAGTGAAGTATTAATACTTCATCCTGATTCTTCGACACTTCCTGATCAGGTGGCTTGATATTGAAAGACTGAATGGTATTATTGCTGAGAAATTGCAAAATTTAAGGGCTATTCACATGGCACAGGCGTTGATTTCTCCAGTGGTGCTAGTGATCCTGGATGGTTGGGGTTATCGCGACAGTAAGGATGGAAACGCGATCGCCAACGCAAATACTCCAGTGATGAATAGCCTCTGGGCTGCCTATCCTCACACCCTAATCCAAGCATCTGGTAAAAGCGTGGGGCTCCCTGATGGTCAGATGGGCAATTCAGAGGTAGGGCATCTCAATATCGGTGCAGGGCGCATCGTTCCTCAAGAACTGGTTCGGATTACGGATGCCGTAGAAGATGGCACAATTCTCAGTAATTCGGCACTTGTGGAAGTTTGCCAGGATGTGCGGCGACGCGGCAGTAAACTGCATCTGATTGGGTTGTGCTCTGAGGGGGGGGTCCACTCGCATTTGTTCCATTTATCGGGCATGTTGGAATTAGCAAAAGAGCAGGGCATTGCTGATGTCTGTATCCATGCGATTACCGATGGACGCGATACGCAGCCAACCAATGGGTTGCAAGAAATTAAGCGAGTTGAAGAATATATTGAGAAGTTTGGCGTCGGCCGGATCGCGACGCTGAGCGGTCGTTACTACGCCATGGATCGGGATCACCGCTGGGAGCGAGAGAAGCCAGTCTATGATCTGCTGACGACGAATGGAGCAGTGGATGGACGCTCAACCCTGGAAGTGCTACAAGCTTCCTACGCCGCTGGGGTAACGGATGAATTTGTCCTGCCGACGCGGATTGCACCGGGAGCAGTAGAACCCGGAGATGGCGTTATCTTCTTCAACTTTCGACCTGATCG
>DATNOY010000364.1:0-4710 GCA_036703495.1 Coleofasciculaceae cyanobacterium | reverse complement strand
GCCATGACCGTGAGACTACTACTCAAAAGCAGCGTTGCTTTAACGAGGAGAGAGCTTGTTTTGAGGGGCATAGAGATTAACTGGCTAAAATTCCTGCCATCCACTTTTCAACGGCTTTGGGGTCTTGCAGTAACTGGGCTTGCATTTCCTGGGCTTGTTCGCCAGGATAGACATCCTCCACCTCATCCATAACTGCTTGAAGTGCAGCCCGCACAACCTCTTCAGGGGCAACCTTGGGTGGTGGGAAATCCTTGCTCATCCCGGTGTCTACCGTTCCAGGTATGACTCCAACTACCAACGTTTTTTGTGAGGCAAGCTCAGCTCGAATTCCCTGGGTTGCCAGTAGAGCCGCTGCTTTAGACGCGCAGTAGGACGCATTCAATGGAAAGTTAACCTTTGCCAGAATGGTGAGCATATTGACGATCGCCCCTCCTCCATTCGCTTTGAGGACTGGAGCGAACGCCAAACACATCCGCAACGGACCGAGGTAATTCACCTCCACTTCCGATCGCACTTTGTCAAAATTGATATCTGCAACCAATCGCTGATTAAATCCGACACCAGCATTATTGATCAGCAGATTCACATCTGAATATGCCTCAACTGCTGCCTTGACCGAAGCTTCATCGGTGATATCAAGGGCAATGGGAATAATGCGATCGGGATCGGTTACTACAATGTCCTTTAAGCTATTTGGATTGCGTGCCCCTGCATAAATGCGAGTGGCTCCAGCCGCTTGTAAACCCTGGATGTAGTATTGCCCAATACCGCCATTTGCACCCGTTACTAATGCGATCGCACCTTGAACCTGCATTGTGTTTTGTCCTTATGGGGTTTGTCATTTGTCATTCGTCATTTGTGATGCCTGTAACCAATGACTAGTGACTAATGACCAACAACAAAGAACAGAGTATACTCCTACTAACTTTTTCGGAAGTACTTACTTTTTTGTAAGCTTCCTCAAGATCTGGGAAAGTAGCGTAGATGACCAATGAACCCACTCAAGGTACTGTATTTGTCCAAACCACCTTAAAAGTGTTAGGTGGAAAATGGAAGATTTTGATCCTGTGGCATCTCAAAGATGAGAAGAAGCGATTTAGTGAACTCAAGCGGTTGATGCCAGAGATTACAGAAAAGATGTTGATCCAACAGTTGCGAGAGTTAGAAAAAGATGGAATTGTTAGTCGCAACGTCTATTCAGGAGTGCCGCCTAAAGTAGAGTATTCATTTACCGAGTATGGTCTGACACTCAAACCTGTCCTGCAAGCACTTTGCAATTGGGGAGAGAATCATTTAAAGCGTAGTCAGTGAAGTAATTTTGTCAATCCAACCAGTTATCGGAACTTGACTGCTCCCAGTTAGGCTAATAATAGCCATGCAACTTATACCAGGACACCGTATCAGACAGGGTTTCTTTGAGAGGACGAAAAGTTACACCCAAAACCCGTTCAGCTTTTGCTGAGCTTAAGCTGGTTTTTTCTAGCAACGTCTGCACCCCTGCTAAGGGCATTGGGTTAGTTTGCCCCGTCCAACTTGCCCACTTCTCCAAAACGGATGCGATCGCCAGTGCTAGCCAATCTGGAATTTCAAGTCTAGGCGCTCTTACTCCGGTAATAGCTTCTAACTCCAGGGCAATGTCTTTCATGGTTGTCAAAGGTCCTGTTACAATGTAGCGCTCACCGCGTTTTCCGTGTTCAGCCGCTAATACCATTGCCGTTGCGACATCTCGCGCATCTGCCAGTGAAGCTCCCCCATCAACTAACCCTGGTAGCTTACCTGCTAACAGATCCAGGACCAGTCGCCCAGCAGAAGTAGGGGCTGCATCTCCAGGTCCCATCATCCACCCCGGTAGAATCATCACAACATCCATTTGACTGGTTTCTAAGAAGCGGTAGATAGCCTGTTCTGCTAAAACCTTAGTCTTGAAATAAAGATTTTGTTCTGCAAACTGACTATAAGGAGCGGTTTCCGTTGCAGCTTGATGGGCATCCTTTTGAATCACACCACTAGAAGATGTAAACACAGCCCGCTTCACCCCTTGTGCTTCTGCGGCTTGAAACAGTGCGATCGTTGCATCCACATTAATTCGCTTCATCTTCTCCCAGTGGAGACCCGGTTGGTAATACTCCCGAAAAAAAGCTGCTGTGTGAAACACCACATCTACCCCTCGCAATGCAGCGCTAAAGGTTGACACTGTTTCTATGTCCCCTTGAATCCATTCAATCCCGCTCCCTCCTAAAAAGCGTTGTGCCTTCTCTAGAGAGCGAACCAATCCTTTCACCTGCCAACCTTGAGACACCAGTTCTCGGCAGAGATTACTTCCTAATAAACCCGTCGCTCCTGTCACCAATGCGGTTTTACCACTCATAAAATGAGTCTCTCCTGCTGCTTCAATGGCTAATCATTTCGGCTCAAACTTGATAATATGAGTAAAAGCTCATATTCCATTTTTCACAAGATATGAGCTTTTACTCATATTGTCAACTCCCAAGGAACTCAGTATTGAAACCTCATTTCGCAGATGACCCTTCAGCCCCTCAGAAAACTCGTCGTAGCCCCACTGGGAAACGAGGGCAACAACGACGGGAGTTGATCTTAGATACAGCCGCTGATTTACTGGCATCAGGAGGAGCAGAAGCTATCAACACCAATGTCTTAGCCGATCGCGCCAATATTTCGGTAGGTTCGGTCTACCAATATTTCTCGAACAAGGAAGCGATTCTAGCGGCATTGGGAGAGCGCTATATGCAGCAATTGAAGAGCAATACGATCGCGGCTTTACAACAGGATGTATCAGGGCTAGATTTTGCTGCAATGGTCGATCGGGTAGTTGACCCCATGATTACTTTTGAGCGTCAGCATCCGGCTTTTCGACACTTAAATGCTGAGCAAGAAGGAAAAGGGACTCTAGCGGAAGCTTCTAAGCAAGTCGATCAAGAAATCCTTGTCATGATCTACAACTTGCTTTTGAGAGTTTGCCCAACGCTGGATCCGGTTAAGGGTTGGCAGGCGGCGCGAGTTACTAAAGCACTTTATAAAGGCATGAGTTATTTGATACAGCAGGAAGCAGAAATTATCAGGGCAGGTGGTAATATTGATGAAATGATTGCAGATATGAAGCGGATGATGGCAACTTATCTAACTGAACAGTTGTTTCCACTGCCATAAAAACGTTGATTGTGAGCGATCGCCCATTGAGGAGCGACTCTGCTCAGATGTGCATTGATAATGACTCCGCCGATTTTCTACTAAAATACAAAAAACTACCCATGCGGGTACCTGCGCAGCTACCAGATTTCCTGCACAATCTAAAATATTCACCAAATTAAGCAGTTTTACTAAATAGATTTCTCAGAAAATGTCTTAGAAGGTAACTGAAGAAGCTGAAAACCTCATTTCTTGTTAAAGTTAAAGGCTTAAAACACTAATTTTCACGTCAATGGTTTTTTGTTGGAGTTATCAAAGCTAAGATTTATTTCGTCAAATAAAAAAATTATATAATTATTGTCGAAGTGTAAACTCACCATTTTGATTGAAAATTTGGGTTTGCTTCTATTCCCTAAAGGTTTTTTGAATAATTCTGCAGATGTCTCTTAACTGGAACAAGTAAGTCTCTTTCGCTTACTGGATGCTTAAATCTACTGACAGCTCGTAAGAGAAGATTGAAGATTTAATGGCGCTATAGATCCTATGCTCTTGCCCATCTAGTGCACTTTTTAGGGAGAGGTAATGGAAATTATTAATTTGTCCTCAAACCTTAAGTTTCAAAGTTGCTCATCGGCTTCGGTAGAATCTGCTTTAGTCTATGCGCCTGATCAGGGGAACTTGATTCAGCGTAACCGGTGTATCAGCATTATTAGTAATAGTCACCTACTACATGAGGCGCTAGTGTTACCGCTAAAAGCACACCAATCGATTCAGATAGTGAGCCATTACGCTGGTGATGTTGATATTGTTCCAACCATAATCAATCCTCCATCCCATTTAGTTTTACTGGATAGTGGTATTGGGCACAATCTAACAATCACCCAGATTCAGCAGTGGCGATCGCTCCAGCCCTCTCCCTACGTTGTGGTACTGGAGTTAAAGAATGATATTGATCTAATCCTCAATTGTGTTGAAGCAGGAACTCATGCGTATGTGTTACAGGGTGCTTCAAGCGCTGAGATCACTCAAGTGATTGAGCAGGTATATCAAGGTATTTTTCAATGCTCACCAGAGGTTACTGCCCAACTTTTTGAGCGGCTATCTAATTCCAAAAGTTTTCAAAAATCTGACGAAAAACCTCCCCTGACTCGCCGTGAGCTAGAAGTTTTACATTATGTTGCAAAAGAATATAGCGATCGCCAAATAGCAACTCAACTAACTATTGAAGTTCGCACTGTGAAACATCATGTCCATAACATCTTGCACAAGCTTAACGTGAAACATCGCTGGGATGCTGCTCAACTTGCTCTCAAAAAGAGTTGGCTGGATTTAACATCCTCTTGAAGAGAAACTGCGAAGATTTTAGCTAAAATCTCAGGTGTACTGCTGCTAATTTGCTTTTGTTAGCAGCCATAGTTTTTATCGTTATCGATCTTGGATCGATCCAAGATCGACGTATAGAAATCGATTCTGGATCGATCTAAAGCATCGATCGTTTGAGAAGTAAAATCCTGATCTTAGAGCGATTTTTTAACGGGGCTTGTTGTGAAACAATAGTGTATC
>DATNOY010000363.1:0-2676 GCA_036703495.1 Coleofasciculaceae cyanobacterium | reverse complement strand
ATTGACAATTTTGAGGATGCAGTCAATCTCGATCTCACTTACATCACCAACTGGTCACTCGGCATGGATTTCAAAATCCTGCTGAAGACAGTCAAGGTTGTCTTTGGCAAGACGGGTGCCTACTAACAATTGCTCAACGCTAGTGCTTTTGAAAACCGATTGTGGAACTTAAGCTATGAGAATTCTAGTGACAGGTGGCGCGGGCTTTATTGGCTCCCATTTGATCGATCGCCTCATGGGTCAAGGGCATGAAGTGATCTGTTTGGATAACTTCTACACAGGGCATAAACGAAACATCCTGAAATGGCTAGATCATCCCTACTTTGAGCTGATTCGCCATGATATTACCGAGCCAATTCGGCTGGAAGTTGACCAAGTTTACCATCTGGCCTGTCCCGCTTCGCCGACGCATTATCAATACAACCCCGTTAAGACCATTAAGACGAATGTCATGGGGACCATGAATATGCTGGGTTTGGCTAAGCGGGTGAAAGCTCGATTCCTTCTGGCTTCTACTTCTGAAGTGTATGGCGATCCAGAGGTGCATCCCCAAGTTGAAGAGTATCGCGGTAATGTTAACCCGATTGGCATCCGCAGCTGCTATGACGAAGGCAAACGGGTAGCGGAGACGCTAGCGTTTGACTACCATCGCCAAAATGATGTGGATATCCGAGTGGTGCGGATTTTCAACACCTATGGGACGCGCATGCTAGAGAACGATGGGCGTGTGGTGAGCAACTTTGTGGTTCAGGCGCTGCGAGGGAAGTCTCTGACCATTTATGGGGATGGTTCTCAAACCCGGAGCTTTTGTTATGTCTCCGATTTAGTGGAAGGCTTAATGCGGATGATGAATGGAGCTTACGTGGGTCCTGTCAATTTGGGTAATCCAGATGAGTACACGATCTTGGAATTAGCTCAGGCGGTTCAGCAGCTCGTCAATCCCCATCTCCCGATTAAACATGAACCCCTGCCTCAGGATGATCCGCGCCGTCGCAAGCCGGATATTACCAAAGCCCAGACCCACTTGAACTGGCAGCCCAAAGTTGCCCTACAGGATGGGCTCAGGCTAACGATTGACGATTTCCGGGCACGGATGGAGGATGTACCGGCTGGGGCGGTCCCGGTCATGCAGCCTTAGCTGCTGCTGTTAAAGGTTGAGATAGGCTAGAGCGCCGCTAAAGTTTTTTACGTCACTTGGAGTTTACAGACTATGCGCGTTTGTGTCATTGGGACCGGATATGTTGGGCTAGTTACTGGCGTTTGTCTGGCTCATATTGGTCACCAGGTCATCTGTGTCGATAACAATGCGGAAAAAGTAAAACTGATGCAGTCGGGACAGTCTCCGATTTTTGAGCCAGGGCTGTCAGACCTGATGCAAACTGCCATACAAAATCGTCATATTGAGTTTACAACGGACTTAGCGGCGGGTGTAACGCATGGTGAAGTCTTATTTATTGCCGTAGGCACTCCGCCACTACCCACCGGGGAAAGTGATACTCGTTATGTGGAAGCCGTTGCTCGGGGAATTGGCGAATACTTAACCGGGGACTATAAAGTAATCGTCAATAAGTCTACGGTGCCGATTGGCTCGGGAGATTGGGTACGAATGCTTGTACTCGATGGAGTTGCTGAGCGGCAAAAGGCTTTGGTGGGCGCAGGCGGCAGTGTTGCCTCTGAGCTCAAGGTTGACTTTGATGTGGTGAGTAATCCTGAGTTTTTGCGGGAAGGCTCGGCAATCTACGATACGTTTAATCCTGATCGGATTGTGTTGGGCAGCAGCAGCCCCAGAGCGATTGCCATGATGCAAGACCTCTATGCGCCCATTATCTCGCGGGAGTATGCTGAAGATCAATTGTTGCCGAGTGTGTCTACGCTGGTGACGGATCTCAGTTCGGCAGAGATGGTTAAATACGCTGCCAATGCATTCTTGGCTACCAAGATTAGCTTTATTAACGAAGTCGCTAATATTTGCGATCGGGTGGGGGCAGATGTGACGCAAGTGGCGAAGGGGATCGGTTTAGATTCTCGGATTGGCAATAAGTTTCTGTATGCGGGCATTGGCTGGGGTGGTTCCTGTTTTCCTAAAGATGTGGCGGCGCTGATCCACACAGCGGATGATTATGGCTATGAAGCGCAGCTGTTGAAAGCAACGGTGAGTGTCAACCAGCGTCAACGTCTGATTGCCGTTGAAAAACTGCAGAAGACCTTGAAAATCCTCAAGGGGAAGACCATTGGTTTGCTGGGATTGACCTTTAAGCCGGATACCGACGATCTGCGCGATGCGCCAGCCCTCGATTTGATTGAGCAGCTGCATAGACTGGGAGCCAAAATTAAGGCGTATGATCCTCTGGTGTCGCAGAGCGGGATGCGCCATGGGTTGTCTAATGTGAATGTGGAAACTGATCCGGAACGCCTTGCAGATGGGTGTGATGCTTTGGTGCTGGTGACAGAGTGGCAGATGTTTCGGACGCTCGACTACAGCAAAATGGCAGCATCGATGGGTTCTGCCATCCTGATTGATGGTCGTAACTTTTTGGATCAGCAGGCTTTGGAAGCAGCTGGATATCGCTACATAGGTATTGGTTATTAATGATAAAGCCGGCTGTGTTACGAACAGGAGAGGATAGGGCGATCAGAAAACCAAAATGCCTCTGGATGAAAAATGAAAAAGATAAT
>DATNOY010000362.1:0-3621 GCA_036703495.1 Coleofasciculaceae cyanobacterium | reverse complement strand
TAGTTCTGTTTCCCTTTCAGACAAGAAGTTCAATCTATAAGTCTAATCAGTTTTGGGCACTCTAAACTTGTTCTTTACTGTCAGAGGGTATTCTACGCATGGGGATTAGTTCTATTAGTGCAAGCTTGAGTCCTGCTGATCGGGATGCCGTGATGCTGGCAATTGCGGCAATTAAGCAACAGCTACCGTTTTTGATTGATTTAAGCGCCGAGGATCGCAAAACCCTACCCAAGATGGGAGATAAGAGTCGCGCTTTTGTGAGCAAGGCGCTAGAGGTAGCAACACAGAATCCGGACTTCCTGCCCCGGTCATTTGACCTGGAAGAAATGCGAAAAGATGTGCAATTGTTTGAAGCGCTGTATCCTTTATTGCTGTCGCTGACGCAACTACAGGAGTTGGTGGATGATACTTGTATGGCGGCGGGTAGTGAAGCTTATGCGGCAGCACTAGCGGTGTATAGCTATGCCAAAGCCAGCGGTCAGGTGGGCGGATTAGATGGAGTAGTGGCAGAAATGGGTCAACGGTTTGCCCGCAAGCCTCGGAAGACCAAGAGCTTGGAGGAAGCAGCGAAGGTCGGAGGCTCGACGGTGTAGAAAATAGGGAGACGATTGCGGCAAAAAGCAGCGCTGATTTACCTTTAAAGTCCAAACATGAGGCTCAGAAGTCGGATGTTGGAGCAAAAAGCTCGGCGTTTTGACTTCTGAGCTTGATTTTTTGAGCTGGGAACTCGATCGATTGAGCTTGGCAGCCGAATGATCTGGGTTTGAGGGCGATCGATCGAGGTTTAGACTCGGACGGGGTAGATCGAAAAGGTGGAGTTCCTGGACTACAGCAATTTTTGTTGGAATAAACCACATTAATTAGTGTGAGCGAGACGCTCACGACCGCGAGCAAGATGCTCGCCCTGTGGCTGACTTATTTGAAAACGGCTAGAGGATAAAAAATAAGTGGAAGAGACTGCTCCTGCTCCAGGATCAACCTTCTAGAGATCAAGTAGCAGCCCGTTAACAATATGCTGATTTGATAAATTGCGAAGCAAACTTAAAACTTGGTCGTATTTTCGCGGCGATCGGGCTTGAATAGACTTAAGGTCAATGTTGAAGCCGTTTGCTTAAGCAATGAATTGGAATGAACTGAGTCGGGATGCACTGGTCGTCGGCATTAATACTTATCAACAATTGCCAAAGCTAAATGCTCCGACTGAGGATGCAGAGACGATCGCTCAATGCTTAAGTCAGTACGGCAACTTTCGGGTAAAGCGGTTGCCAGCCATTGTCGAGAACGGTGTAGAGCGAGTCGGGCGGAAAACACCTGTGACTCTTGCGGCCCTGCGAAAAGCATTAGAGGACTTATTTTACCCAAAAGGCGATGATTTTCCAGAAGTAGCCCTGTTCTACTTCTCAGGGCACGGGCTGCAATCGACCTTCGGCAAGCGTCATAAGGGATTTTTAGCTACTAGCGATACCAATCCGCTGCAAAATCAATGGGGATTGGCTCTGCAGGATCTACGAGAGTTGCTGCAAGACAGCCCGATCAAGCAGCAAATTATTTGGTTGGACTGTTGCCACAGCGGAGAGTTGTTTAACTCCTCGGAGAGTCTGGAGGAAGCTAATCCGGGCAGTCAGCCCGATCGCGATCGCTGCTTCATTACCGCATCCCGCTCCTATGAAATGGCGTTTGAGCAAATTAGCGGTAGATTGAGCGTGTTGACAGCAGCCCTGTTGCAGGGACTTGATCCAAGGCAGCGATCGGATGGATTTGTGACCCACTACACGCTGACAGAATTCCTCAAAGCCGCCCTAAAAACCGAGCCGCAAGCGCCCCAGTTTCGTAATACGGGGAAGGCGATCGTGCTGACCAAAACTCCCACAGGTCATTTGAGCGAGTCGCTACAGTCAGGAATCTGCCCTTACAAAGCCCTGGAATATTTTGATCTAAAGGATGCTGATTTCTTCTATGGTCGAACAGCGCTGACGGATGAACTCATCCAACGCATCCACACTGAACCGTTTCTGGCGGTGCTGGGCGCATCAGGCAGTGGCAAATCTTCAGTATTGCGGGCGGGACTGCTCTATCAGATGAAGTTGGGACAGCGGCTATCGGGGAGCGATCGCTGGCGATATCTGCCTCCCTTCACGCCCACAGCACATCCTTTGCAAAGGTTGCAGGACGCGATCGGTAGATCTGCGACAGAATTTCAGCAGTTTGTGACAGACCAGCCAACCGTTGTCGTGATGATCATCGACCAATTTGAGGAATGCTTTACCCTTTGTCAAAATGACACCGAACGCCAGCAGTTTTTTGGGATTCTCCTAGAGACGCTAGAGTCCGCTAACGACAAACTCCGCTTAGTGATTGGGATGCGCGCGGACTTCCTGGGTCAGTCTACGGAATATCGACTGTTAGCGGAGCAGATCGATCGGCATCTGGTGACGGTCAAGCCAATGACTCCGGAGGAGTTGCGTCAGGCAATTGCAGAACCAGCAAAACAGGTGGGGTTGCAAATAGAACCTTTGCTAGTGAACCGGATGGTGGAAGAGGTAGAGGGATCGCCGGGCAGTCTACCGCTGTTGCAGTTTACGCTCACGGAACTGTGGCAGATGCGGCAAGAACCTTTTCTAAATTCACTGACGCTATTTGCCTACGATAAGCTCGGTGGCGTCAAGGGTGCGCTAGAAAAAGTGGCCAATCAGGTTTATGAAGATCTGTCTGAGGTGCAGCGCCCCGTAGCCAAACGAATTTTCTTGGCGCTAACGCAGCCTGGAGAAGGGACGGAAGATACGCGCAGACGAGTTTTGAAAAGCGATTTGGTGAATCAGCAGCAGCCAGAAGCGCTACTAGAACCAGTACTGCAAACTCTGGTGGCAGCTAGGTTGATTACAACTGATCAAACCGAGATTGATAGTGCTGATGCGATCGTCGATGTGGTGCATGAGGCGCTGATTCGTCATTGGCAGCAGTTGCGATCGTGGATTGAGGCACATCGAGAGGCGATCCGAATTGAGCGCAAAATTGAGGCGGAAGCCGAAGAATGGCGCAGCCAAGGACAACCTAGAGAGGCGGCGATGCTGCGTCAAGGCTCCCGTTTAGCAGAAGCAGAAGCCTATTTGGAAACCTCTGGCGACCTGGGAATGCTAAATCACATGGCTCAGGAATTTATTCGGGTGAGCCGAGAGGTGCAGACGAAACTGGATGAGGCAAAGGAGCAGCAGATTCAAGATTTGCAGCGAGCATTGACTGAGGCAACCTTGCGAGAACAGGCAACCAGAGTCTTGAACTGGCTCCCCCAACGACCACTAGAAGCGCTAGTACTAGCCATTCAAACAATGGGATTGAATCTCGATCAATTACCAGAGGCGCTGCTCGATTCTGTTCAAACTAGCTTGCAACAAACAACAGAACTTGTGCGGTTACCAAGAACTTTTGAAGGACATAAACATGGGGTTAGTTCAGTAGCTTTCAGTCCAGACAGTCAGACTATCGTCACTGCAAGTTGGGACGGAAGCTTACGATTGTGGAATTTGAGTGGTAATCCAATCAAACAAGCCCTTCGAGGACATGAAGGTGCTGTCTTATCGGTAGCATTTAGTCCAGACGGTCAGACAATCGTCAGTGGTAGTC
>DATNOY010000361.1:0-5320 GCA_036703495.1 Coleofasciculaceae cyanobacterium | reverse complement strand
CAGGGTTTTCAGCAAGCCGCCGGCGATGAGCATGATGGACAGGGGCATGTGGGTTTGGGCCAGGCTGAAAGCCTGTAGTCCAATCTCGCCGGTGGCATCGGTACTCATGCCGGTGACGGTGTGCCAGATGTCGTGGCTCTGGCGCAGACGCAGCATAATGTAGCTGAGGTCGTCTTGCACTTCAATCTTGCGATAAAACTCTGGATCAAAGTTTTGGGCTTTCATGGCAGAGGCATAGGCATAGCCCAATGAGTCGGGAGGGCATTGCAGCAGTTTGTCTAGATCGGGCGTGGGAGCCAGGTAGCGCTCGTCAATGATCTGAGCGACTTCAGGTTTGGATTTGATGTACTCTACGGCCAGCTTGCTAGCTTCGGTGTTGCGCATCCCGTCTACGATGTCAAAGACTGATTCAGTCTGGCTGGGATCGCGAACAATGGAGACAAAGCCTTTGACGGCTTTTAAGAATTCTAGGTTAATGGACGGTAAGGCAACCAGCAGCATAAGAATTCCTGGGTTGAGGGGATAAGGAGCGGGGAAGGCGGAAATCGCCTATTTCTTTTTCTTCTTACTGTCGCTTTTCTTCTTCTTTGGCTCAGGCTGCTCGGCCGCTGCTGAAGCGGGGGCATCTAGAGAACCGTTGATTAACCCATTCAGCCCGTAGACTTGCCGACTGCCCACAAAGGGCACTAGCGTAACGTCTCGCTGATCGCCGGGTTCAAACCGCACGGCTGTACCGGCGGGAATATCTAGCCGCATGCCGCGTGCCTGTTCGCGATCGAATTCTAGGGCTTTGTTGACTTCATAAAAGTGGAAGTGAGAGCCAATTTGGATGGGGCGATCGCCGGTGTTGCCTACCGCAAGCTTGACGGTCTGCCGTCCGGCGTTTAATTCAATGTCGCCAGGTTCTACCAACAGTTCTCCAGGAATCATAGCTACCTCTCACAGCATTAGATGAACCATGTATTAGATTATCTCTGCCCTAGGGGAAATAGTGTATTAAGGCTGGGTGAAATGATGGATTGGGCGGGCAATCTGCGTCTATTTCAAATCGATGAGTAGAGGGTTGCAATTAGACGTAGTGGGCTCAGGCTAAAATTGTGCGCTTTGACCATGCCACCCAAGCAAGAATGCTATATAGCCATCCTAAGTGGTTTATGAAAGATGGGCCGGGCTGCGCCTTTCACAAACCATTCCACAAATTAAATAGGACTGCTACAGCTCTATGACTTGAAGGATTCTACTGTTAAATTGGGGTTACACCATAGTCTGGGTATGGCTTATCCTAACGCAGGAGAGTGATATGTTCGCCAATTCTACTGAGATACCCTTTGCACTCTTCGGACTCTACGAAGGCTGGGCAAAGGCGCGCGGCATTGCAACAGTTGACTCCTCTTACGTGACGTTAGAGTTTGAGGTCAAAGACATCCTCATAGGAATTATTAGGTCAAAAACGAAGGAAATCTGTTTGCCTCTGAAAGAAATTGAATCAATTCAGTTGATTAATCGTTGGTGGCAAGGGCATCCCAGAATTGAGATAAAAGCTAAAAGCTTGAAAGCATTCAGTAAGGTACCCGATCATCGAGGCAAACAAATAACGCTATATGTTTCAGCTAAAGACATTGCCTCGGCTGAAAAGTGGGTAATGACTGCGCAGTCATTGGTCTTTGATACACAGATGTTGCTTACTAAAGCACATTTGAGGATATTGGAAAATTCAGATTAACGCTGGCTCTGCTACTGCATCGGGGTTAAAGCAAATCTGGCACTGTGTGCTAGACAGTCTGGGTTTGGGCGATCGCCTTGGCTTAGCCCTCAAACTAGCTCAATGAAATATGTTACAAAAAGTAAAGAGGAAGCGGGCGATCGCCATTCCCTATACTGACTCAATAATTGCTCCAACCCAGAAGTCATACAGATACAGGGTCATGAAACAAGAAATCATTCAGCTGTTTGATGAATATACGCATACGGCTCTGCCTCGGCGTGTGTTTTTCCAGAGACTGGTTGCTTTAGCAGGAGGGACAGCCGCTGCCACAGCGTTACTCCCTTTGCTGGAGAATAACTATGCTAAGGCAGGGATGGTAGACGAACAGGATGCTCAGCTCAGCACTGAATTGCTGTCTTATCCGGGTGCGGGTGGAGAGATGAAAGGCTACTTGGCTAAACCTAAAGGAGTTTCAGGTGAACTGCCTGCGGTGATGGTTATCCATGAAAACCGGGGGCTGAATGCCCATATTCAAGATGTTGTCCGGCGGGTAGCTCTGGCGGGCTATGTGGCTTTGGGTCCAGATTTTCTGTCTCCAGCGGGCGGTACACCTGAGAATGAGGATCAGGCGCGTGAGATGATCAGCGCTTTGGATAGCCAGCAAACTTTGGGTAATTTGAAGGCGAGCTTGTCCTTTTTGCAGAGTCGTTCTGACACCACAAATAAGGTTGGCTGTGTTGGCTTTTGTTGGGGCGGTGGCATGACTAACCAACTGGCTGTTAGCACTGCTGATCTGGGTGCAGCAGTGGCGTTCTATGGTTTGGTGCCTTCCGCTGAGGCAGTGCCCAACATCCAGTCACCGCTA
This sequence comes from Coleofasciculaceae cyanobacterium, assembly GCA_036703495.1. GTDB lineage: Bacteria > Cyanobacteriota > Cyanobacteriia > Elainellales > Elainellaceae > Drouetiella. The sequence goes on along the minus strand of DATNOY010000361.1, from coordinate 2,750 downwards.
TTGCTTCATTATGCTGGACTGGATGAGCGGATCAATCAAGGTATTCCTACCTATGAGGCAGCGCTAAGAGCAGCAGGGAAGAGCTATACGATTTGCATGTATAGCAATGTTAATCATGCCTTTCATAACGATACGAATGAGGCTCGTTATAACGAAGCGGCAGCTCAGCTGGCTTGGCAGCGGACAGTGGCATTTTTTGATCACTATTTGAAAGCTTGAGTTTGAAAGCTTGAGTCAAGTTGAAAGACTGAGTTAAGAGAATGCAATTGCCTCCTCTTGACTCAGGCTTGGGGAAAGGTGTTGGCAGCGTAGGAATCAGCACTTGAGCGTTGTACTGACTAAAATAATGAGAGCAGAAGCGTGAGGTTCAAGCAATGAATATTCTGACAACCTACATTCAATCTGCCTGCATCAGGCGACGTATGAATTGCTGGAAGATGGCACGTTCTACGGTGAGATTCCAGCTTGTCCAGGCGTGATGACGAATGCCCTAACGCTAGAAGACTGCCGTGAAATGCTTCAGGATGCTTTGGAAGGGTGGATACTGTTGGGATTAAAGTTGGGACATGAGATGCCCGTGATTGATGACATTACACTCAGTATTCAGCAAGAGGAAGCTGCCTAATGCCGCCGCTCGGCTCCATCAGCCACGGAGACTTGATTCGTTATCTCAAGCTATCTGGTTTCTCAGGGCCCTACTCTGGCGGTAAGTATCTCAATAGGGTCAAAGGTGAATTAAAGATTACGATCCCAAACCCTCATCCGGGTGATATCAGCAAACTATTTTTGCTAAAGATTTTGAAGCAAGCAGGCATTAGCAAAGAGGAATGGGAATTTCTCTAATTGCAGTCTTCGGCAGGGGCGATCGGCGGATCAAACACGATCTTATAAGTTGTCGTTGGATTCATCCGTCGCATGACTTTTACATATTCTTCGGCATCGTTGCGTTTGCGAAAGCGGGCGATGATGGCATGTTGGAATCTGGGCAAATGCTGAATCACACACCAAGGAGAGAGGCTATCCCGATAGATCATCGGTGTTCTCCTGGGGATGCAAGGATGGACGCAAGACAAAGCTCCGCCCTTGCAGGCGACTGCATTCCTGATATCATAAATCTACCTCCCACTTGAGGAATTAAAGGGGGAATTGATGGCGCAAGCCTCGCAAAGCGATCGCTCTCCAGTTTTCCAGGCATGAGGAGCGATCGTTTTTGATGGTGTTAATTCATTAGAGTATGCAATTGCATACTTGTCAATATCCTAATGGGTCTGGTGAGGCTGCGGATTAAAGAACTAGCAGAAGCGAAGGGTTGGACGCTGAAAGAGGTCGCCAATCGTTCTGGTGTGAACTATAGAACCGTCCATAGCTATGTCCGACGAGACGGCATGGCGATGATTGACTATACGGCAGTTCAAAAAATTGCTCGTGCATTTGAAGTGGCGATCGAGGATTTGGTGGAGGTATTAGAGGAGTAGGGGCGATCGCCATTTTTCAGCTCAATACACTTCATCATGGCTACCAATATCAATCAGCAGAATTTCTTCTAGCCCTGTCTCTCCATTTTCAACAAAGTCAAAGACAATGCGACAGTCATATTCAACTGTACAAGCCCATGAACCAGCGAGTTGCCCTTTCAGCTTATGTGTTCTCAGCACAGGATCAAACGGCTCAGCCGCCAGAATCCGTAATCGATCTTCGATCTTTGACTTCAGTTCTGGTCTACGCTTAATCGTTGCTTTGAACGCCCGCTTGAATGAAGGCGAAAAAACTAAAGGTTTCAATTGTTTAGCTCAGCGATCGCATCATCGACAGATCCTCTAAAGACTTGTCCCGTTTGATAGGCTTGCTTTGCCTCAGCAACATTGGCAGCAATTTCCGCTCGCCGCCTTTCTACTCGTCTGCGCTGGAGCAACTCAATCAGCGTTGCTTGATCTTCTTCGGGTAGCGCTTCGATCTCTTCTAAGATTTCGTTAAAAGTTAGAGTGCTTTCCATCGTCATTTACTAAGTATTTTGCTGCGTAGACTTTTGCGATCGGTTCTCTTCATTTTACAGAGGCGATCGAATAGGAGCGAAGTATTCGGCAGAGGGGCGATCGGTATTCTGCAAAGCATCATGACTTCGCCTATACAGGGGCATTTGAAAGGGCGATCGAGGATTTAATGTTGGAAGAGCGCACTTGATATCACAGATCTCTCGGTGTCAAGCCTGTTTTCTTGGCAATTCTTGCTAACATCTTTGAGCCGATTTCATCGCTATCTCGAAATGCAAATATATAATTTTCCCAGCCTTCTTTTTCTAAAACTTTGTGAGATCCGGTTTGCCGTTTTACGCTCTATCCAATAGATTCCAAAGCAGCTAACACTTGCCTCGCTTTGGTCGATCGCCACTCGCTCATATTTCTATAATCTACGCTGCGACAAACGAAACGCTGGTTAGCGCTGGATTAAGTTCTTCATGTTCAAGGCGATCGGCAATCACACGCAGCGCTAGAGCTTGAACTTTGGCGATCGCTTGTTTCTGAGTTTCTCCATAGACTAGAACACCTGGCAGATCTGAAATTTCTGCAATCCAGCGACCGTCTTCTTCTTGCTCAGTCTCGATGGTAAAGCTTGCGGGAATTTGCATATTTATAATCTCTTTGAAGTTGTTGATGTTTCGATTTTTCTGAAGGCGATCGGTTCTTTCTATTTTACAGAGGCGATCGCTAAGGGTGAAAGTAGTCATGCCCCCCAAAGAAGTTCAGGCAGTG
>DATNOY010000360.1:0-7043 GCA_036703495.1 Coleofasciculaceae cyanobacterium | reverse complement strand
CGATTGCTATGTTTTTTCGGCAGGTAATGGCAAAGGTCAAAGCATGATTGGGGCTAGCCCAGAGCGCCTATTGAGTGTCCAAAATCAGCGATTGATTACTGATGCCTTAGCAGGCTCGGCTCCCCGCGGACAGACTGCGGCCGAAGATCAGCAGTTGGCGCAGCAGTTACTCAATAGCGATAAGGAACAGCGAGAACATCGCCTCGTGGTGGACTTTATCACGCAGCAGTTGGCGGCGGTGGGGCTGGTGCCTCACTATGCCGCTGTGCCAACGCTGCTCCAGCTCTCCAACATCCAGCACCTCCATACGCCGATTCATGCCGCCTTCTCGGCGGAACAGCACCCCCTAGAAATTTTGGCAAAACTGCACCCCACCCCGGCCGTAGCCGGCATGCCCCGGGCGATTGCTTGCCAACAAATTCGTCAGTATGAACAGTTTGAGCGATCGCTTTATGCAGCACCCCTGGGCTGGGTGGATGCCCAAGGCAATGCTGAGTTTATTGTGGGCATTCGCTCTGCTTTACTTAAGGGCAATCAGGCTCGCCTCTACGCGGGGGCAGGCATTGTAGCGGGTTCCGACCCAGCCCGAGAACTGGCAGAAGTGCGGCTAAAGCTGCAAGCCTTACTACAGGCCTTGGTTTGAGGCAAGCAAAACGTTGATGACGATTAACTTTAGCAATACCAACTCCGTCTGGGCTTCTGTCTTAGTCGAAACCCTGCATCGGTTGGGCTTGAATACGGCGATTATTTGCCCCGGATCGCGATCGACGCCCTTAACCCTGGCGTTTGCTCAGCATCCTCAGATCGAGGCAATCCCGATTTTAGATGAGCGATCGGCGTCCTTTTTTGCCTTGGGCAGAGCCCGACAAACTCAATTACCCGTCGTTTTAGTCTGCACCTCTGGCACTGCTGGGGCAAATTTCTATCCGGCGGTGATTGAAGCGAAAGAAGGACGAGTGCCGCTGTTGGTGTTAACTAGCGATCGCCCTCCCGAGTTACGAGACTGCAATGCCGGTCAAACAGTAGACCAGCAGAAGCTGTTTGGTACTTATCCCAATTGGTATAGCGAACTGGCGGTTCCTTCCCTGGAGCTTGCTCTGCTGGCTTACCTGCGGCAAACCTTGATTTATGCCTGGGAAAGCGCCCTCTATCCGGTGGCTGGCGCGGTTCATCTCAATCTACCTTTTCGCGATCCGCTGGCTCCCCTCCCCCAACCAGAGGCGGCATCCCTGGCAAGGCAGTTTCCAGAAGATTTTTTTGACTTTTGCAGTAGCTCTCCGGGTTTAGCGATTGAGCGTTTCCCTGCAACGTCTCCCGTCAGTCCTGCTGCTCTTGTGCCGTCCTCCGTTGTCCCCGCAGAATGGTTACAACAGGGGCGGGGCATTCTGATTGCGGGAGTGGCTCAACCGGCGTTTCACTCAGATTACTGTAGGGCGATCGCCCATGTTTCTAAACTGCTAGGATTGCCCGTTTTAGCAGAAGGCCTTTCGCCAGTGCGTAATGCGGCTGCCGCTAATCCCTACCTGATCTCAACCTATGGGGTAATCCTGCGAAATCCTGAGCTTGCTGAAAAGCTGTCGCCCAACTGGGTGATTCGCGTTGGAGAATTGCCGACGAGTAAAGAATTGCGCCAGTGGCTGGTTCAAACCCAACCTCGACAGTGGGTAGTGGTTGCTGGCGATCGCAATCTTGATCCACTCCACGGCAAAACAACTCATCTGCGCCTATCCGTTGAACAACTGGCAGCCCAACTGTCTGCTCCAGTCAAGCCGCCCAGTCTCTACCTCAACCAGTGGTGTGAGGCTGAAAGGCAAACTAGACAAGCGATCGACCAGACGCTTAGCCAAACTTCCGATTGGTTTGAAGGCAAGGTTGCCTGGCTGCTCTCCCAGCATTTGCCCGCTCAAACGCCGCTATTTATTGCCAACAGTATGCCTGTGCGAGATGTAGAGACTTTTTGGAAGCCAGGGAATTTGCAAATCCGCCCTTGTTTTAACCGAGGAGCCAATGGCATTGATGGCACATTGTCAACGGCCCTGGGCATGGCGCATCGTCACCAGAGCAGCGTTCTGCTGACTGGAGATTTAGCCTTGCTGCATGACACAAACGGATTTTTGATTCGCCGTAAATTCCAGGGTCATCTCACTATTGTGCTGATCAACAACAACGGGGGCGGCATTTTTGAAGCGTTGCCGATCGCTCAATTTGACCCACCCTTTGAGGAATTTTTCGCTACTCCTCAAGCGATTGACTTTGCTAAACTCTGCACAACTTATGACGTTGAACATGAAGTTATTCAATCTTGGGAACAGTTTGTGCAAAAGCTGAATCCTCTACCCCATTCCGGTATGCGAGTATTAGAAATTCGCACTGATCGTAAAGCAGATGCTCAATGGCGGCGACAACAGCGATATAGATATAGCACTCCCAGCTAATCAGGGTATTCCTAGTTAATTAGGGTGTAGAAGTTGTCGCCATACTGCTTTAAAGTATGGAATCAAGACTGGGTTTATCTACCGGCTCCGTTTGGGGTAAAACTAAAATTCATAAAACGGATAAGTTGGGAAATTAAATCATGATATATAAACTTACTTTGGGTTGGTTTGCTTCAGTTTTATTGGGGGTAGGCATGGTTGCTCCAGTGATCAGCCTGGTTCAACCTGCCGCTGCAGATACAGTTCGGGGTAGCGGCACGTTTCGGCTGGAAGGTCGGTCGGATGTTGCTATCACAGGGGTCTCTTATCGATACGGCAGCGAATATAACCGCACCTTAGTGTTTATGTTGGCAGATGGGCGCAATATTTCTTTAGGTGGGCATTTGCTAGAAGGACAAAAAGAAAGATTTCAGGTGGAAAGTTCGGGTGATGCAAATGCGTCTGGGATTCTCACAATCAGCTATGTAGATGACAATCCAGTCACCATCAGCGGTCGAGGGTTATTAGACGGACAACAGTATTCGATCAACTTTAGCCGAGGTGGTAGTGGCACTTCCTCCTAGTTCAAAACTTTAAATGCTTAGGGATTTGCAATTTAATCACATCCCCACTGGCAACACCATTAGCGGTAGGGGCGCAAGCCTTGCGCCCCTACATAGGTATACGATTTTCCCGCAGATCCCTTAGCGCTTTTTAATCAGAGCAATTTTTACTTTTTGTCAAATATCTTTTGTTAAAGCGTCAAGCAAGGCATCCTGTCAGACTGGCTAAGGGGTAGTTACATCCCTTAGCCATCACTTTTCATAAGGCGATCGCGCGGCTAGGCTGAGCCGTTTGGATCCGACTCGCTTAGGAAGGTGAATTTAGTAAAACCCATCACTTAATTTTTGAAAGCGTGGCACTGCCGCGCTTTCAAAAATTAAAAGTTTGGTTTGAATTAAATCGTGATCCTTAAGCGGCAAACATCCGTATCTAATCTTGTGTAAAATCTCTCCATTGGGCTGGATCCACTGGCTAGAACGGCGCGCTAAATTGAGTAAGAAGGGGTAATTTTTGTAGAAAACACATCATGGTAAACGCTTCAGAAAACTCGGCAGAGCAGCAATCGCAGCGAAAAGAAGAGCAAGATTTTTGGCAGAAAATTAAAAATTTTGCGACTGTTGCAGGTAGAGAAGTTGTAGAAAAAGCATTAATTCTTTTTTATGCGGCTCAGCGGCCTGAAACACCGCTTTGGGCAAAAACCATCATTTACTCTGCCCTGGCTTACCTGGTTTTACCCACAGATGCAATACCCGACTTTATTCCTTTTACAGGTTATGCCGATGATCTAGCAACCCTGGCAACGGCACTGGGTGCAGTCGCAATGTCCATTACCCCTCAGGTGAAGGCGGCGGCCAAGCAGCAGGTTAATGACTGGTTTGGCGAACCTCAACCCGCGCAGGATAGCCAAACCCATGCTAATGATGATCCGATTCGAGTCATTGCTATTGACTAATTGCAAGCAAATTAAAAAAGAGCGATAGGGAGAAGGCTTTGCCTTTCACCAATCGCTCTTTGAAATTAGGGTAATATAGCAATCCTTATTTAGGTAAGACGAGGTGCGCGCAAGCAACCCTTATACCCGCCCTTATCTAAGTGCGTAGCGCTATATAAATACCCTCATCCAGTCAGTTGAATTGTGACTCAACTTACTTGACGCTAACTTTGCCACCTGCGGCTTCAAGGGCTTTCTTGGCCTCTTCAGCAGCTTCTTTAGCAATCCCTTCTTTAACAGACTTGGGCGTAGATTCCACCAAATCTTTGGCTTCTTTCAGACCTAGCCCAGTCAATTCACGAACTGCCTTCAGAACCGCGATCTTCTTATCAGCAGGCACTTCTTCCAAGATCACATCAAATTCGGTCTTCTCTTCAACTTCCTCAACTGGAGCAGCGGCACCTGGAGCGGCCAGTGCAAAACCACCGACTGGAGCGGCTGCGCTAACACCAAAGGCTTCTTCAATTTGCTTGACCAGTTCAGACGCTTCCAACAAAGTGAGCGTCTTCAAATCTTCGAGAATTGCATCTGTTTTTGCAGACATGTCGTTACTCCTAATCCTGTTTTGAGTGTTAATAATTGACTTTTAAGCTTATCCCAAGCCTAAAACTAAGCTGCTTCGCTATCCGATGGCGCGCTGCTATCTTTATCGGCATAAGCCTGTAAAGCCCGTGCCAGAGAACTTGGCACTTCTTTGACCCCAACGGCCAGTTGGGTCGCAACTCCGTTGATGGCTCCAGCAATTTGCGCCATAAGCTGCTCTTTGGAAGGTAGATCAGCGATCGCCTTCACATCAGCTTCGGTCAGCAAACGCCCTTCCATCGCCCCACCGCGAATCACGGATTTCTTAGAAGCTTTCTGGAAATCTTGATAGGCCTTGAGCGAGCCACCAATATCATCCTTAAGCAACAAGAAGGCAGAAGATTCTTTGCAAATTTCAGCTAGGGGCTGCCAATTTGCATCTTCCTGAATCGCCAGCTTCATTAGGGTGTTTTTGGTGACTTTGCACTCTCCACCTTTCGGACGCAAACGATTTCGCAGATCGGTGATCTCAGCAACAGTCAAACCTTTGTAGTCAATCACCACAGCCAGCTGAGATTGGCTCAAGCTTTCCTTCAGTTCTGCAACAATTTCCTGCTTACCTTCTAGCGTTCTACCCATTCGTTCTCACCTCCTTAAAAATCGGGAAAAAATCGCCAACTCTAAAATCCCACTGAATCAATCCACTAAAAAACTCCGGAATTGATTCCGGAGTTGCGATAGTTCTCAAATGCTCAACTGCTCCCACTGTTCTAGGTGAGTCAGTCTGACAAAATTAAACCTCGGCAGGGAATTAAGCGCATCGCACCTGCTGTCTCCGGCTTAGCTATTCAGTTGTGGGAAAAGGTCAAACTTTGCTCAGCTCCCAATCCGAAGATTATGCGGCATCCGTTTTCAAATCGCGCAGAGCGTTGATATCTAGCTCAATGGATGGTCCCATCGTCGCTGCAACATAAATCGATCGCCAGTAACGCCCTTTTGCACCAGAAGGACGGTTGCGATCAATAGTTTCCTGCAAAGCTTTGAGATTAACCAACAAATCTTCAGGGGAGAAAGAAGCTTTGCCAAACATCACATGGACAATGCCTGTGCGATCGGCCCGGAACTCTAACTTACCTGCTTTAAATTCAGAAATCGCCTGAGCCACATCGAAGGTAACAGTACCCCCCTTAGGAGAAGGCATCAAGCCACGGGGACCCAGTAACCGACCCAACTTTGCTACTTGAGGCATCATGTCAGGGGTTGCCACCAGGACATCAAAATCCATCATGCCCTTCTGGATATCATCAATCAGCTCTTCAGAACCGGAGATATCTGCCCCAGAATTAGTCGCTTCCGTCACCTTCTCGCCTCGGGCAATCACAGCAACCCGAATAACTTGCCCTGTGCCTTTAGGTAACGCAACGGTTGTCCGTAGCTGCTGATCCGTATACTTCGGATCAATTCCCAACCGAATGTGGGCTTCCGCAGACTCCGGAAACTTTGCCGTTGCCGTTTCCTTTAACAAAGCTAGAGCTTCTAGCGGTTGATAAGCCCGGTCTTCTACCTTGCTCTGAAGCTCTCTTAATCGACGCGATACTTTTGCCACTTTTATCCTCCTGGGGTATTAACGAAGAATTAGCCTCTCCCCCGCTAAATTTCAGCTTGTTTAATTGCGCTGTCACTGCCGATCTAACTTAGGCAGTAACCGTAATGCCCATATTGCGAGCCGTCCCTTCGACGATCTTCATGGCGGCATCAATATCATTGGCATTGAGATCAGGCAGCTTGGTTTGAGCAATTTCCTGGAGCTGCGCTCTAGTAATCGATCCCACCTTCTTTTTGTTGGGCTCACCTGAGCCTCTTTCAACACCAGCAGCCTTACAGATTAGAACTGATGCAGGTGGTGTTTTAAGAACAAACGTAAAGCTGCGATCCTCAAAAACCGAGATTTCTACAGGAATCACTAGACCTACCTGATCGGCGGTTCTAGCGTTATATTCCTTGCAAAACATCATAATATTAACCCCGTGCTGACCCAGCGCAGGACCAATTGGAGGGGCAGGATTTGCCTTTCCAGCGTTAATCGCTAACTTAATAACTGCTACTACCTTTTTTGCCATTGACCCTAGCTCTGCTTCTGAACCTGATTAAATTCCAACTCAACGGGCGTATCTCTTCCAAAAATTGAAAGAAGGGCTTTTAGTTTGCTACGCTCAGGACTCACTTCAATCACCTCTCCCTCGAAGTCTTTGAAGGGTCCCGACAGCACCATAATCTTGTCGCCCGCTGCCATATCAATCTTAATGATTGGCTTCTGCTCTTGCGCCTGCTTGAAGATCCGCTCGACCTCAGTTGCTCCTAGCGGGACAGGTTTAACATGACCCCGCCCTCTGCCATAGCGCCGCTTTTGCTCTGCGCCTACAAAGTTAATGACGTTAGGAGTGTTTTTCACAACCTGCCAAGTTTCATCATCCATCGCCATTTTGACAAGGACATAGCCTGGGAAAACCTTTTCAGCGCTTTCCTTCTGCTTGCCTCCCTTATTTGGCTTA
>DATNOY010000359.1:0-5580 GCA_036703495.1 Coleofasciculaceae cyanobacterium | reverse complement strand
ACTTCGGCGTCATTATTGAAAACCAGATCTACAACCCTGTGCCGCCTGTAGCGCTGCGGATAGCACAGGGTTGTAAGGTTTTATTCAATTCACGTTCCTAAGCAGAAAAAAGCAGCCTAGTCTAGGCTGCTTTGCTCATACATGAGGTGCGTGAGGAGTTATTAATATTGAGAATAAAATATTGCAGTGACTTTCAAGTCCGAGTTACAGATTTTGATACCGCCTCCTCAGGAGCTCCAATTTTATGGAACCAGGGTTTGGGGGCACTGCTGCCAAACTCCAATCAAGGAGGTTGGGGAATTCACGATCCTAGGGCAATTTCATCTAGAGGGTTGACCTAGAGTAAACAGGCTCGCCTTAATGTACGTCTTGGTTCTCATTAGGGGGTAGATGGGAAACATCGGGCTTACGATCAATTCGTTCATGCAGCTGTGCCAGTTGATCCAGGCTGATGCCATCTACGGTTTCTAATTCAGGATAGATCTCGGGTTCTAAATCATCCCATTCTGCTGCAAATTCAGCTTTAGGGTCTACTGGTGGCTGCGATTCTACAAACACGGTTGAAATCTCAGTTTGCGCAACAGTAGGAGGTGCTGCGGCAGGGCGAGGGACGGCTGGCGAGGCAGGGCGATCGCCATTTGGAGTCACTGAGGCCTGAGAAGTATCCGCTGAGAAGTTTTGCGGCTGTAAGCTGGTGCTAATCAGCGCCTCAATCCAGCCTTGCAAAGTGCGTGCTAAATCGGCAGCTTGGGCAGGCAGCTGATCTAAAAAGTGGGAGAAATAGATTCGCCAAGAGCCATCCTGGAAACTTTGGCGCAGCTGCGACACTTTGTACTGAACCACCTCTTGTAAAGAGTGGGCGGGAACAGGCAGCAAGGTGCGTTGCTCCTCTGGAGTCTGAGCAAAACGCAGACTCAAGGTTTGCCAACCCAGCCAGCCCAGAAGTGCAACACTGGCCATTTGTCCTAGAAGCACCCCCCCTGTGATTCGCCCAGCGCAAACCCAGAGCACCAGCCCATAGAATAGCCCGACGCCACTCCAGATCAGGTCATACTTTCGGTGAACTTCTGGCAAGAAAAAGGCAGACAGGTACAAACTGAGACTGCCGAAGCTAACTGCCAGTGCCAGAATGTAGGCGAGCATGGTGGTTCTCCTTAAAATGCTGAGGCCAGCATATCCTCATTCTGCTTAAGATAGGGCAGGTTTAGCCGGATTAATCGATCAAAATGAGGGGTTTTACCCCTCACCCCCTCAAGAGGATGGAACTAACCGTTTACGCAATGACTCCACTCGTCGTTGAGCCGTGGGGTTCTGGGGGTTAATTCTTAACGATTCTTCATATGCTTCTAGGGCTTGAGCTGTCAGCTGTTTCTTTTCGTAGGCAAAGCCAAGGTTGTTAAACGCAGTCGCGTACTCAGGAAAGCGGTCTAATGCTTCTTTGTATTGCTTAATGGCCAGGTCAAATTGCTCCTGGGCGGCATAGGTAAACCCCAAAGCGTTGTAGATGAGGGCCGTATTCTCACCGGCTGCCAAATCTTTGGCTTTGAGGGCTTTCTGGAATTGGGCGATCGCCTGGCTATACAGCCGCTTGTCCAGCAGCAGGCTCCCCAATTCGTAGTGTTCTTGAGCCGTCCCTTTGCCTTGGGCTAGTTTATTTTGCAGTTTCGCTAAGGTCATCTCAGTGCGGCGGGTTTTGAGAATCTGCCGCACCAGGAACCAGCTTGCCCCTGCTAGCAAAGCGACCAGAATGCTGAGATAGATGATTGGAAGCAGGCGATCGTCCATAACCTTTTGTGCAAAACAGAGATGTACAGTCAATTTTAAGCAATTCTTACAGCCTACAACAGAACCGTAGCGGTCAGAGACTTGACCTTAAAGCGTTTCTTGAAGGCGGCTTGAGAGAGACAGCGCTAGAGGCAGGTGATCTGCGGCGTTCATAAATTTTTTGTAAATTGCCCAAGAACTGTTGAGATCTCCGCTGATCTGCGGTGATCCACCTTGAAGAGATTGGGAGATCAGGAGCTTCGGCACTGTTGCTCCTGCCAGTTATTGGGAGGTCACGCTTTTGCCCATACCACGCCAACACATGACAACTTTACTTAAACCCATCGCTCACCCCCTGCTGGGGCTGACGCTGCTCAGTGCGGTTGCCATCGGCTCCTCTCCTGCCTTTGGCAATCCGCAATTGGCGGATGCTGGTTCAGGAGGTGCGAGTGTAGTCGCGGTGGACACGCCCACAAACCTGCCTGCTGGCAATGTCCCGCTACCCAGTGCGCCCCTGCCCACTCCTGCCAATCCAGCCCCAGCCAGTATGACTCCATCCAGGGCTACGCCTGCCCCGGCTCGCTCTAGGGCTTACACGCAGCCTGAAGCTCCGTACACGTTGGGATCAGGCGATCGCGTCCGGGTTGATATTTTTCAGGTGCCGCAATATAGCGGCGAAACCGATGTCTTGATCGATGGCACCCTCAACTTACCGTTAGTGGGCAAAATTTCTGTTTCTGGATTGACGTTAGAACAGGCTAGCGCCCAAGTTTCTAATTCCTATAGCCAGTTTTTGCGCCGTCCCCAAGTCACCCTCAGCTTGCTGGTTCGTCGTCCGTTAGAAATTGGCATTGCGGGAGAAGTCAACCGTCCCGGTTCTTACACAGTGAATCAGGAGAATGCCGCCCAGTATCCAACGCTGACAGAGCTGATCAAAACTGCGGGTGGCATGACGCGAATTGCCGATGTTCGCAACATTCAGGTTCGCCGACCGCAGCAGTCTGGGATTGAGCAGGTGATTAATGTTGACCTGTGGCAGCTGATTCAAACTGGCGACTTGAGTACTGACTTGACGCTGCGCGATGGAGATACCATTTTCATCCCGGCAACTACGGTCAATTTGGCAGAGGCTCCGATTCTGGCGGCAGCTAGCTTTGCCTCAGAGAATGATAAACCTATTAATATTGCAGTCGTTGGCGAAGTCTTTCGACCGGGCACTTACTCAGTCACGGGCTCCACTGCTGTCACCCAGCAAGCTGGAAACGTGGGTCAAGCCAACACTACCCAGACCACCCTGCCCACCATCACCCGAGCAATTCAGGTAGCGGGCGGTATCAAGCCGCTAGCCGATATTCGCCGGGTGGAGGTGCGTCGGTTGACAAGAGCCGGAACCGAACAGGTTTTTGCGGTGAACCTATGGGATTTACTAAAAAATGGCGATTTGCGACAGGATGCCATTTTGCAGGAAGGCGATACGGTAGTCATTCCCACAGCAACAGCCCCCACGCCCGCAGAAGCCTCTCAGATTGCAACGGCAAGCTTCTCGCCTGCTCAAATCCGAGTCAATGTGGTGGGTGAGGTGACAAAGCCAGGGGTGGTAGAAGTACCGCCTAATACACCGCTCAACCAGGCCATTCTGGCTGCAGGTGGCTTTAATAACCGGGCTCGTCGGAGTTCAGTCGATTTAATTCGCTTGAATCCTGATGGGACAGTCGTCAAGCAAAAACTTGAGATTGACCTGGCCCAAGGGATTAATGAGGCGAATAATCCCGCTCTCCGCAACGATGATGTGGTAATTGTGCGGCGTTCTGGACTGGCGAGTTTGGGAGATGCTTTGGGAACGGTGTTGACCCCATTGAATGGCGTTTTCTCCATTCTTCAGGCTCCTTTGCGCTTCATCGACATTTTCAGGTAAGCCATTTCAGGTAAGCCATTTCAGGCATACCGGTTTCAGCAGGGGCGCACGACCGTGCGCCCCTGCCGCATGGTTATCCCAATTTAATCTGACCGCTAGTTGCCAATACTCGCGCACTTACCCCAAACACGCGGAGCAGCCCTTCAGAGTCTGCATGGCTGTAATCGCCTACTCCTTCCATCGAAGCATTTTCTTCGGAATAGAGGGAATGGGGAGCATGATCGGCCGAAACAAAAGAAATAGTGCCTTTGTAAAGAGAAACTGCGATCGTCCCCGTTGCCAGTTCTACCGTGCGTTCAATGGCTTGTAGCGCCATCTGGGTAGCCAGATCGTACCAGTACCCCTGATAGATTTGTTTAGCAACCAACAGCGAAAGTTGGTCATAAAACTCGCGAGCCCGGCGATCGAGAATCAGTTGCAGCAGATAGGCATAACAGGTGCCCAAAATTTCCACCCCTGGACTTTCATACACCCCGCGTGACTTGATGCCGACAAAGCGGTTTTCGACTAAGTGGGTGCCAATGCCAATGCCATGAATCCCACCAATGGCGTTGGCTTGGAGTAGCGCTTCTACTAAGCTGACCGACTGACCATTGATGCTGACGGGGCGGCCTTTTTCAAAACTGACGGTAAACTGCTCTGACTCGTTGGGTGCATCCACCGGATAGCAGCCCATGATTGGCTTCACGAAATGAGCGGGCGTAGTCAGGGCTTCTAGCATGCCCGATTCATGGGTTAAGCCGAGGAGATTGGCATCGGTAGAGTAGGGTTTGTCTTTGGAGGCAGTAATTGCCAGCCCTTTTTCTTCACAAAAGTCGATCATTTCACTCCGACCCGGAAACCGCGCCAAAAATGCTTCATCCCGCCAAGGGGCATATACCTCAAACTCAGGGGCCAGCATGTTGGTAATCAGCTGAAAGCGCACCTGATCATTGCCTCGCCCCGTCGCCCCATGACTAAAAACGGTGAGTCCGCGCTGCTGCATTTCCTGAATCATCGCTTTGGCCAAAACGCAGCGGGCAATGCCAGTGGTGTTCCAGTAGCGTCCTTCATAACAAGCTTGGGCTTGAATCACCTGTAAGCCAATCTCGGCGATCGCCTCTCGACAAGGCAGCAGCACAAAATCGGTCGCCCCGGACTGCATCATCCGTTGCCGAATGGACTCGGTATCATCTTCATCGGGCTGTCCTAAATCGGCGGTGAAGCAAACGACCTGTACTCCTTGATCTGCTAACCAGCGAGTAATGGTGCAGCTATCTAAACCGCCCGAACCGGCGAAGGCGATCGTCTTTCCTTTCAAATCTTGTGCTTTCATCCCGGGGACTCCTCTGTACGGACGCAGCCTTGCATAGTGAACTTTGATGGAGCAGCTTTAAGCGATCGCTCAATCAAAGTTTCCATTATCTAGTGAAATCTCAACAAAATCCTGTCTGAATTCGTACAGATTTGAGAATCATCCGCTACAACGCTACGGAGGATGGCGCAGGATTCAAGTGACTCAACAGAACCGGCACCGCAATGATTTAACTTCCACCGTAGATATACAGATGGAAATCCGATAAGTTTATACGGGATTTATAGAAACGCATCCGTACCTTTATCAGATTCTTACCGATCGGCGATTAGGATCACTGTAAAAGGACAGGTAAGGACAGGGTTGCGTTGAGTGAGATGACGGACTGTTCTTGCTTAAGCCAGTTTTCAAATTTAGATAATCAGACCGATAAAAATTCAGAACGGCTACCCATAAATCACCGGAATTTAAAAATAGAGGAACTCATGCCATCAGTCTCGAGGATTTCGTCAAAGCTGTTGTTTGCTACCGTTCCTGCGATCGCCAGTTCTGCGATCGCCCTTCTTCCAACTCAAGCCGCAACCTTTTCTGCCTCTGGAGCCTTTGT
>DATNOY010000358.1:0-2265 GCA_036703495.1 Coleofasciculaceae cyanobacterium | reverse complement strand
ATCGGGAACCTGTGACGGTAGCGGCATTACAGTCATGGGTGGACGATGCTCCAACGGAGCCGCTACGCGAACGCTTTAATGTATTGGAAGCACTGCAATCCTTAGTGCGGCGATCGCTGATTGAGAGAACCGCCACGCAATTCACATTGCAGCCCGTGATCATGGAATATTTCACGGAGCAATTGATTCGGCAGGCAAGCACAGAGCTGATTGGCGAGGCTACAGTTGATGGTGCAGATCACCAGACATTACATCGCTTTCCGTTGATACAGGCGATCGCACAAGATTATGTGCGAGACGCGCAAGAGCGATTGATTCTCGATCCAATCGTTCGGCGACTGCTCAACCAGTGGGGCAATTCAAAAACGGTTGCAGAGCAATTGAAGCAAAATCTAACCGCGCTTCAGCGATCGCCTCAATCCTCTAGCTATGCGGCTGGAAATCTTCTGAACCTGCTCCGTTATTTGCAAGCAGATTTGACAGGAATGGATTGTTCTAACCTGACCATCTGGCAAGCGTATCTGCAAGGGACGATACTACAACGCACCAATTTTACGAACGCAGATTTAATGCATTGTGTTTTTAACGAGGCGTTCGATCGCGTTAAAACCATTACCTTTAGTCCCGATGGCGCTCTGTTAGCAATCGGTGATGCCCGAGGAGATATTCTGCTGTGGCGACTATCTGATTATCAGCATTTAGCAACGTGGGTTGGACATACTGACTTTGTTCGGTCGATCGCCTTTAGCCCCGATGGAACGCTGCTTGCTAGCGGCAGCCATGACAACACTATTCGCGTTTGGGATACACAGTCTGGTGCTTGTCTCAAGGTTTTAGAAGGTGATTTGCGCGAAGTAGAAACGGTTGCCTTTAGCCCAGAGGGTCAGATTTTGGTCAGCGGCAGTTATGACGCAACGGTAAGGCTTTGGCAGGTCAGCACGGGCAATTGTCTTCAGGTGTTACGAGGACACATGACCCCTGTGAAATCGGTAGCAGTCAGCCCAGACAGTAACCTGTTAGCCAGTGGCAGTACTGATAAGACCATCAAATTTTGGGACATGCAGACGGGGCAGCTTCTCCACACTGTGTCAACAGGTTATAAAGTTGCCTCTGTTGCGTTTCATCCCAACGCTGAGATATTGGCGAGTGGGGGAGATGATCTCGAAGTCAAATTTTGGAATGTGCAGACTGGTGAACAGATCAAGACTTTGGCAGGACATGACAGTTGGCTGACGGATGTTGTCTTTAGTCCAGATGGCGAACGATTGGTGAGTGCAAGCGAAGATTACACCGTTAAAATTTGGGATATTCATACAGGTCAATGTCTCAAAACATTGCGTGGTCATACTGACGAGGTTTTGACTCTGGCGATCAGTCCCGATGGGCAAACTATTGCCAGTGGTAGCCAGACTCAAGAGATCAAACTTTGGTCGATGCAAACCGGGCAATGCCTTAAAACCCTGGTAGGTTATCAAAGTTGGGTAACCTCAGTGGCGATCGCCCCGGATGATCAGAGCATTGTCGCAGGCTATGGAGATGGACAGATCAAAATCTGGTCGATCGGCTCCGGAGACTGTTTGAATACCCTCTCAGAGCATCATCTTTGGGTAGAGAGAGTAGCGATTAGCCCTGATGGAAGAACAATTGCCAGTTCCAGCAGCGACGGCAGCGCACGGCTTTGGGAGTGGGCGACCGGACGATGCTTCAAAGTCTTACGGGATCAGATTCGGTGTACCTACGGTGTGGCATTTAGCTCAGCGGGATTGCTGGCCACCACTGGTGACAATGATTACTCTGTCAGGCTTTGGGATGTGAAAACGGGACAATGCCTCAAAACCCTGGAGGGACATCAGGATCATATTGGTGGGGTTGCGTTTAGTCCCGATGGGCAAATCGTAGCTAGTGGCAGTGGAGACGATACGGTACGACTGTGGAATGTGGAAACGGGCGAGTGTCTTCACATCCTGACGGGGCATAAGATTTGGGTGAAGGCAGTGGCCTTTAGCCCCGATGGTCAACTCCTGGCAACTCACGGAAATCGCCTCAGAGTGTGGAATTCCCATACAGGTGAATGCCTTGAAACTCTAGAAGGGCATTCGGGGTGGATAGGCACTGTTGTTTTTAGTCCCAATGGTCAACTCCTGATTAGTGGCAGCGAAGATCACACCATCCGATTCTGGTCTGTTTCCACGGGCCAATGCATCAACATTTTACGAGGTCACAACAATGGCGTTGAAGCGGTTGCCATCACTTCTGACGGCCAGA
>DATNOY010000357.1:0-2507 GCA_036703495.1 Coleofasciculaceae cyanobacterium | reverse complement strand
CCGGCTTTGCAATGCCCCGTTCAGTTGTCCTTCCAGCATCCCTATGTCATCTAACTTATCCAGGTGATAGCGGATGCCATTACCACTGGGCACTCCGTCCAAGCGTTGAGCAGTATGCTCGATACTATCGTGACGACTGGCTGCTCTCAGCAAAATCTCGAATAGGGTTTCGGCACTACAACTACTATCTTCGGCTACTAAAGGCAGGTGGTCTAACAAGCACTCTAGGGTTGCTTCTAGGGTTGCTTCATCGGTCAAAGCAGGCGCAGGCGATAATGAGGAGGATGGGTAGGTCGTCATGGTTTGATTTCAATGCTTTTAACCTGACCCTACCCCTTTCCTATTCTCTTTGGTTAGAAAATTTTTCGATCTACTGAGCCTACCTAGAAAAGTGCCAGAATGATTAGCCTCAATCCATGACCAGGGTTCAGTCGTGGGGGAGTTAGACCAGGTTGCCTTATTGCAAGCGTTAGATGAGCAGATGAGCCAGCATCCGGGATTAACAGATGCGGAGGTATTTAATCGCACACTTAATCTTGCTCATGATGAAGCTGTTTCCACCTGGACAAGGACAATTACCAGTTGGATGGTAGAAAACCGTGTCGCAACCCTTCCTCTCGTGCAGCTTCAGCAGGCGGTGCAAATGCCATTGGTGCAACTATGGCTGGCGCTACTGCTGGGAGAGTATACAATTGAACAAGGGGGTGAGTTTTATGATGTCCAACAAATCTGGGTATCAGCAGGGGCAATCCGAGCGATCGTGAGTACCCCACTTAACAACCAAATCAACTAACTCTGCGCCTGAATCAATTTCAGCACAACTATAAACAACAATCCCTGCGGAACATACTCGGCAAAGTTGCTATGCGCTCGGACTTTACGTTGTAATGCCCCCGCATCCACCTCGCTTTTTTCCAGTTGTCGTTGCGTAAGTGTCTATTTTCCTAAAGGATTAGTGAACCAGGAAAAATAACGGCGATACAGCTCACAGCTCACTGTCGCTCCATCGCCTTCTAGTTTGATTAGTCCAACGCTGTCCAGTTTGTAGGCGATCGTCGGATTCAACACGATCCCGGTTTCTGCCTCAACCATCTGTCCAAAAGCAATCTGTAAGTCCGGGTGTTCTTGAAGCAGTTGCCAGAGTCGCCGCAAATGGTCGCGGTAGATACCGGCCTGAGTTGGAGCCGTTTGCAGCAAGGCTTTTAACGGCAAATCGCCGCGCTGCAGGTTATAAAACGCAAGCTGAAGCAGGTAGGGATGTCCACCCACTAGATCCATGAGATCCTGCTCAGCTTGAGCAGAGTCATGTAGCCCATAGCGTGTTGCCAGCAGATGCACCTGCGCCGCAGGCAATTCTCCCAATTGAATCGGCAAACCGACATTAAACGGAGACTGATGCAGATTCAGCGGAATATAAACCTCGGTGGAATGCGCAATCACCAGACGCAATCGTTGCCACACTTCCAGATTGTTAGCTTCTTCGTGCCAACTTCGCAGCAGCGTGAAAAAGCCCTGAGCGATCGCCCGCTGTTCAAACAACCAGTCCACATCGTCTAATCCCAGCACTAAGCCCTGTGGAACGGTTTCCAAAATCACAGACTGAACAAACATGGTACAGCTACTGAGACTGCCAAAGCGTGCTGCGTCCCAATAATCGTTGAGATTCTCAGGCTGTCCCAGACGATGAGCTAGATTTAAACAAAACCACTGCAGGAAGCTATCCAGCGTTTCCAAAACGGGTAGCTCCGCCTGTCGCAAATTCATTCGCACGACCTTCATGCCAGCAGACTGTGCCCCTGCCAGAATACGGTTTAGCAACGATGTTTTGCCCATGCGCTGTGCTGCTCGAATCCGAATCAATGCTCCTGGTTTTGTGATGGCTCGTCTGACCTGTTCTTCGATCGGAGGACGATCAATATAGAACACCGAATCTAGCGCTAGTGGTCCACCCGGAAATTCAGGCAAGATGGAACGGCGCATCGCTTCTGGGCTGACCCATTCGGGCTGAAAACAGGCAAACAGTTCAATCAGCTCTTCACGATAAGAATAGTGCTCTCCGTCTTCGTTGTTCAGCCGGAAGACTTTGCCAATGTTTGCCAAATGGCGACGAATCGTTGAAGGTTCCAGATACAGGGCAGTGGCGATCGCCTCATCGCTTTCTCCCCGCAGAAATCGATGCAGTACCTTACGCTGTTTGGGCGTCAGATCTTCCAGAATGACTTTGAACTCAGCTTCTTTCATAAAAACCTCATGGTATGCGGGAAACTCAGCGTCTTCAGACCTGGGAGGGAAGCGACACGAGCGGTTTTAACCGCCTTCAGAAATTCAGAATGTGTAGCCATAGCCATCCTTTTTATGCGTAGTTTTGCAAAACTTGTGACTGATTCCCTGGATCAAACCTTTAGCCGTTGAGATGTTAAAACTTCCAGTGGAACGCACTGCAACGCGCCCCACATGAATGCCAATCTTTTTACCAGAAGTGACAACCGCTTTCACAATGTCGCCAG
>DATNOY010000356.1:0-2772 GCA_036703495.1 Coleofasciculaceae cyanobacterium | reverse complement strand
CCTTTGGCACGCTCAGTACCTTTGTGCCGCTCTACCTGCATGAATCGGGCGTCGCGCTAAATGTCGGATTGTTTTATACCGCCGCCGCATTTTCTAGCTTTGCGATTCGACTGATTGTCGGACCCCTGAGCGATCGCTATGGCCGGGGATTGTTCATCAGCCTCAGCCTCGTGCTGTATGCCTTGGCGATGGCCATGCTGTGGCTGGCCAGAAGCGAAACCATGTTTTTGCTGGCTAGCATTGTAGAAGGCATGGGAGCCGGAACCCTGATTCCCATGATGGCGGCCCTTATGGCAGATCGATCGCATCCTGACGAACGCGGCCGCACCTTTGGCATCTGTATGATTGGCTTTGATACGGGCATCGCGATCGCCGGTCCTGGGCTAGGAGCCATTGCCGAACCTTGGGGCTACCGAGGACTGTTCGGGCTAGCGGCAGCCTTATCGGCGCTAGGCGTCTTGGTCTTCCTCGCCTGTTCCGGCAAAACGTTGGGCAGCTCACTGCGGTTTGCGCTGGGACTAGACCGCGATGCTTACGCTATTGATCCAGACTGGGTCGCTGTTCAGGGAGATTATCACCCCTAAACTGTAAAAAGGGTAGACCGTAAACAGTCTACCCTTTACCATTTTGACGGGCGAGGAGGGATTCGAACCCCCGACACCGTGGTCCGTAGCCACGTGCTCTAGTCCACTGAGCTACACACCCTTTCACAAGTACTAACTATAGCACAGGCATCCTCAATGACGCAAAATTCTTTTTCATCTGCAGATTCATCCTCCAAGTCCCTGACGCATCTGGACGCCCAAGGGCAAGCCCAGATGGTAGATGTTGCAGGCAAAGTGCCAACAGTACGAACGGCAATTGCCGTCGGTTCTGTCCGCATGCAGCCCGAAACGTTTGCCATTATTCAGTCAGGTAATGCGCCCAAAGGAGATGTTCTAGGCACGGCTCGCCTGGCTGGGATCATGGCAGCCAAACAAACGTCTCATCTGATTCCGCTTTGCCACCCGCTGCCGCTGCAAAAAGTGGAAGTGCAAATTACACCCGATCCCACCCTACCGGGCTACCGCATCCAAGCTGAGGTGAAAACCAAAGCCGAAACAGGCGTAGAAATGGAGGCGCTTACAGCTGTCTCGATCGCGGCCCTAACGCTCTACGACATGGCCAAAGCCCTAGAAAAATCCATCCAGATTGAAGCAATTTACCTGATTCATAAAACCGGCGGTAAATCAGGAGATTACACGGCATCATCCCAGCTTGCGCCAGAACTGCCATAAATTCAGAGATGCAAAAGCCCCTCTCACCCTGTGCCCCCTGATCCCTGCCCCCAAGACCGTTAAGTTCCCCGATTGGTCAATCCAACCGATACAGCAAATCCTACAATAAGGAGAGAGGCTTTGCCTTGTGCCCTTTATCTAGCCTGATGTATGCCTCCCCGTTGGTCTCGTAAACCTGATCGCAAAGACCCAGACTACCGCAAACTCGACGATCGCATGAACTTTGCCGTCCATGTTGCCACCTTTGCCTGCATTAATTCCGGGGTCTGGTTCTTCCGAATTATTCAGAAGGCAGACTGGTCTTGGTCAGCTTGGCTAACGCTGGGCTGGTTGACTGTACTGGTTGCCCATGCCTTGTTCATCTTTGCGATCGCCGACTACTCTGGCTCTGCTCCCTCATCCCCCAACGAAGGATAACTTTTAGGAGGTTAATTTCATGGCAAGTTCTAGTGAAGCGATCGAAAAACTAGCGGCTGCGATCGGCGAAAACGTCTACATGGATGTCGCTAAATGGCATCTATACCTGCGAGATGCTCACCTGCACACTACCCTGGCCGAGCAGTTTTACCCCATGCTGCAAAAGGGCAAGGTCACAGAAGATCAGGCCGTAGGAGTTCTGAACAACATCTCCGTTAAGCTGGGCGGGGGTAAGCGGGAAGTTCCTCTCTCGGATCTCCTGCCCATGCAAGCTCAAGTTCATCTGATCGATGTTTTAGAAGAGTTTCAGCGAGATCTATAGCGGTTCGCACTCGGCTAAAACCAGATGATTTTTTGAAAGCCTTGTGGAGCCATGCTTTTAAAAAATCATCTGGACTTGACTCAGTTGAGAATTGCTATATAGCCGATTTTTGCACTCGTTCTCACTCCATCTCTGCAATCGCACTAGTACAAGATGGCGGCAATTGAGCGACTCTAGTGCGGGCATCTTGCCCGCGTGAGCGAAACGCTCACACTCCAAACGGTCGTTGGATTTAAGCCGAGGGCTACTAGCCTAACCTGCTGCATTCTCAGTAAACCAACACACTAAATAGGGGGCAGAATTGTTAACAATTCTGCCCCCTATTTATGCCTCTGCGGTAAATGCCGATCGAATCGTCGGACCACTCAGAACCCTTTACGGATTCGCGGTTTGCAAGAGTTGCTTTAGCTTTTCTAGCTCCTGTGCCCAGCGAGGATCAGGCTGCACCGATTCAGGCTCTGTAGAAACAGGAGCCTTGCGAGATTTGCCGCTGCTGTTACCACCCTTGCCAGCCGCATTGCGACGATTGGCAGGAGCAGCGGTGCTGGGAGCAGCAGGGGCTTCGCCTTCTTCTTTACCTTTCGTGCGAGGCTGGGCCCGTTCAATCTTGAGAGCCGTGTCTTTGAACTCAAACCCATTGAACTTTTCAATTAGCTCATCGGCTTGCTCTTCAGTTTTCACCGTGACGAAACCAAATCCGCGACATTTACCCGTCTTGCGATCGGTGATCACTTTGGTGGAGACTGACTCATCAAA
>DATNOY010000355.1:0-4439 GCA_036703495.1 Coleofasciculaceae cyanobacterium | reverse complement strand
ATCAGGAAGCGATCGTCCGGCGCAATGGTGAGGTGCGATCGATTTATGTGGGGCAGCAGTTTTAGCAGGCATTCATCCAGCTCATGAGCGAGGGGAACACTAACTCTCCTTGCTACGATAAAGGGGGCAGATGTTCAACGGGAGTAGCCGCGATGGGCTTATTTGAGGATTTCAGCGCATTCCTGGAAACGCGACTAGAGGAATTCCTTCGCAACAATCCTGACTTAGAATTGATGGCATTGGAAGAAAAGCTGCGAGAACAGGAAGAAGAAACCATTCGGCTGCTGGCAGATTTGCGGCTCCGAGAAAAGCAAGTACAAGATGAAATTATGGCGACTGCCCAGGAAGTGCAACGCTGGCATGTCCGAATTGAGAAAGCTAAAAATGCTCAACGGCTAGATTTGTTGAAACCTGCGGAAGAGCGGGAAGCTGCTCTGTTGCGTCAAGGCAATCAGCTTTGGGGACAAATGGAAGTAGTGAAAGATCGCATCAAGCAGGCGACAGAGCTACAGCGGCAAATTCAGATTCGCAAGCAAGAAGTTAAAACTAAAGTGGCAGAAGCTCAAGCCCAAGCTCGGGCCGCACGAGCCGCCGCATCTCAGTCTGCCTACCAGCAAGTGGAGCAGAAATGGCAGGCATCTGGCTGGAACGAAGGCTATCGATTTGGCTCAGGAGCAGGAGATCCCTTAGAGCAACAGTTTAAGCAGTGGGAAACTGAAGAAGAGTTAGAGCAACTGAAACGCCAGATGGGACGTTAGCAGATTTTAAATAGTTTTCCACAGGCAAAGGGTAGTTTTCCACAGACTTTGGGCAAGTTTTCCACAGGTAGTTGAAAAATGCCGTGGAAAACTGGGGATAACCTGTGGAAAACCTCTGGAAAACTGGGGACAAAGTATTTGGCCAATCGGCCAAATACTTTGTCCTTACCCTTATTCCCACTCGATTGTCCCAGGGGGCTTAGAGGTAATGTCATAGACAACTCGGTTAATGCCTCGTACCTCATTAACAATCCGGTTAGCGATCGTTTCCAGCAGCTCATACGGAACCTTTGCCCAGTCAGCCGTCATGCCATCTTCGCTTTGGACAAACCGCAGCACAACCGGATAAGCATAGGTACGCTGGTCGCCCATGACACCAACGCTGCGGATGGGCAATAACACTGCAAAAGCTTGCCACAGCTCATGATACATCCCAGCGCGATTGATTTCTTGACGCACAATTAGATCGGCATCTCGCAAAATATCCAGCCGTTCAGCCGTCACCTCACCAATGATGCGAATGGCTAACCCTGGCCCCGGAAATGGCTGCCGTCGGACAATTTCATCGGGTAAGCCGATCGATTGCCCCACCTTCCGCACTTCATCTTTAAATAGCTTCCGGAGCGGTTCTATCAGCTTAAAGCGGAGATCCTTAGGTAATCCCCCAACATTATGATGGCTTTTGATTTTGACAGCCACCCGCTCACCCGTTTGCGGATCAACATTGGTGTCTGCCGATTCAATCACATCCGGGTACAGCGTTCCTTGAGCCAAATAGTCAAAGGGCCCTAGCCGCTTCGACTCTTCTTCAAAAACGCTAATAAACTCATGCCCAATCCGCTTGCGCTTCTCTTCCGGGTCAGTCACCCCGGCGATCTGGGCCAGAAAGCGTTCCCGAGCATTGACATACTCTACTGGAATATGAAATTGCTCCAAAAACAGCTTGATTAATCGTTCTGGCTCTCCCTTGCGCATGAAGCCCTGGTCAATGAACATGCAGGTGAGCTGATTACCAATCGCCCGATGCAGCAAAAATGCCAGCGTCGAGGAGTCTACTCCCCCTGAAAGAGCCAGCAGCACCCGCCGATCTCCAACTCTAGCTCGGATCTCGCGCACCGTTTCTTCCACAAAAGCAGCGGTCGTCCAGGTAGGTTCGCAGTTGCAAATGTGGTAAACAAAGTTGCGGATTAAGGCTTGTCCACCTAAAGAATGCACCACCTCAGGGTGAAACTGCACGCCATAGAGTTTTTTCTGATGATGGGCGATCGCCGCAGCAGGAGTATTGTCAGTATGGGCCAGCGGCTCAAAGCCATCCGGGAGATGCGTCACCGAGTCGCCATGACTCATCCACATGGTCGTGTCGTTCTCGACATTCGTCAGCAGATCCGTGGGATCATCAATGTGCAAAGAAGCTTTACCGTACTCACCGCGATCGGCTTGTTCCACACCGCCACCGAGCTGCTGCACCATCAGCTGCATACCGTAGCAGACGCCCAGGATAGGAATACCCAGCGACCAAATTTCCGGATCACAATGGGGAGCCCCGTTGTCGTAAACCGAGCTAGGGCCACCTGAAAGAATAATGCCTTTAGGGTTAAGTTGGCGCAGTTGTTCAGCCGATGTCCGGTAGGAGAGCACCTCGGAGTACACCTGAGTTTCCCGAATGCGGCGGGCAATCAGCTCAGAATACTGCGAACCAAAGTCTAGAATGACGATGATCTGGTGGTTAAGCTTAGAGGTAGAAGAAACCTGCGGGGGTTGTTCAGTTTGGAGAGTCACCGCTGAATCCTGATAGTTATTCTAGAGGGATGAATAAACATAGCAAAGATATGAACGTAAAGATTAAAAGAAAAAGTTCAATGTAAGAAGGTTTAGATATTTTAACTACATTAACAAACCTGGGGAAAAAGTGAAGCTCCGGTTTGACTTTGAATGATGATTTGCCGATCGCGATCGAACACTATGGAGCCGACAATCACTGGGCGATCGCTATGAGCCTTGATGTAAGCCATCGATCGCTGGTCAATTTGCTGCACCAGGGCTCCATAGACCTGCTGCACCCAGGTACTGCCGCTGACTGCATCCAAATGCCGCAGATGGTTTAAGGCTGCATCAGCCGTGGGGCTAGACAGGACAGTCTGCACCTCAGAGGTCGGCAATCCCAAATTGGCACAGTGAGCCGCCAAAATTTCTTGCCGGGCATCTGCCACATGATGATGGGTGTGGAAAATACCCCCTGCCAGCTTAATTAATTTACCGTGATAGCCAAACAGCAGAACCGACTGCACATTCTGCATCCCGGCCTCTACCAGCAGCGATCCCAACCAGTTGGCCGTTTTCAGCAGGCGATCGGGCTGCACACCCAGCTGTTTTGCCAAGTCCAACCCGTTTTCGCCAATGCAAAACACCAGGCAGCGGTACACATTGGCTTTTTCCTGCAGCTGCGATCGAAAAATTTCCAATTGCCCTGGCGCACTCAGGGGCTGGGCAATGCCCGATGTTCCCAGCAGCGACAATCCTTCAACAACCCCAAAGGCAGCATTGGACGTACGATGAGCCAAGGCTTTTCCTTCAGGTAAAATAATCGTCACTCGCAGGGTTTCATCTGCTCGCAGCCAGCGGCTGAGATTGTCTTGCAGCAGCCGGCGGGCATAGGCATAAATGGCCGGCTGATGACCAGCATGGGTTTGTCGTCCCAATCCTTCGCCACCTGCAATGGCGATCGCTTCTGTCTGTCCTGCCACATTTAACTCAACCCAGGCCCAAATAGGCGTGTGCCGAGTCAAGTCCAAATTGTCTCCTGGATCGCTGCGCGTGATGGCCAGAGCTGAAGTTGAAGTCAGGCAGGCAACTTGTTCGATGGCAATCTCTACCGTTTGAGCAGGTTCTAGCAGATCAACCGGAACCGTTGCTGGTGGGTCTTGGTGAAGATGGCGGAGCGCGGCGATCGCCGCTGCACAGGCAAATACCGGCAGTGTATACCCCGCACGGGGAGTGGAAGCAGCTTCAGGAATTGTCACGTTAAGTCACCAAACTGCTCTCGATAACGGGCTAACAAAGCTTCTGCGGATTCTGCCCGTTGGACTAATTCCACAAAAGTCAATTCCACAAAAGTCAAATTTTGCTCATCAGGGCGATCAATCTCTTGTTCTTTTTGCCCAAGCACCCAACGAATTGCGGACAGATTTCCCCAGTCTGTTGAGTTGCTAGAAAGCATATTTATGAAAATCAGCCCGATCGCGCCATAGGGCAATTCTAACCAATTCCGATCCGGGCAACTGATCGCCTCTCGCAATTTCCGCTAAAAAGCAATCCCCGCTAAGATCAAGTCAAACGCTCATTTAACTTTCTTCATAACTGCCGTGAACCCTGTCGTTGACTATCTCCGCATCAGCTTAATCGATCGCTGCAACTTCCGCTGTCAGTACTGTATGCCGGAAGGAGCAGAGCTGGCATATCTGCAACAACAAGAGGTGTTGAGCCATGAAGAACTGCTGACGCTGCTGCGGGAGGTATTCATTCCTTGCGGCTTCACCCGCTTCCGATTCACGGGGGGCGAACCGCTCTTGCGGGCAGGCGTGGTGGAACTGGTGCGGGCGATCGCTGCCTTCCCCGAAACTCAAGACATGGCCATGACCACGAATGCGTTTCTCTTGGCAGACATGGCGCAAGATCTGTATG